>CBDUQV010000001.1:0-33322 GCA_965369615.1 uncultured bacterium
ACCAATAACTCGAGGGAATATAGCATACTTTTTCTCTATTGTCAACACCCCTTCACGAAAAAATTCTTAGCCCAAACCCCATTTTCTTACTTTTCGCAGGCAATAACACCATCAAGAGAAAGCGTGGGGATAATAATGGTTTTGTATGCTTCAACAAAATTCTTACCTGTTCTCATCTCTAAAACGGTCCTTCTGAGAATCAATTCATTCCTTACCTTTAAATTGTGAAGATTCAGAATAGATTCCAGAAGATCTATCAAAACATCCTGCTTTCTTACTGATTTTTCGAGTTGAAGAGCGAGCAGGAAAAAGAGTCCCTCGGGAAGGAGCATCTTTAGCTTCCCCGATTCAGCCCGTTTGAATGTTTTTTCAATACTATCAAGAACCTCTGGATCGCTTGAGGTAAAGTATCGGTGAAAGACCTCCGGAAGAACCAAGTATGTTTTCATTATTCCTCCTTTTGCTTCCCGCGAAAATCAAAAATGGTCTTTTTTATAGGAATGACCAGCACGTCCTTTCCCCTGATTTCAAAAAGTACCTTATCTCCTGATTCAATTTCAAGAAAATCCCGGATCTTCTTTGGTAGGGTCACCTGCCCCTTCCTGGTGAGTCTGCATGGTCTCATTACATCCTCCTTTGCCTTACAAATTAGTTAGTATTACTTTCTATAAAATAAAACTGAAATCCTCATTTGTCAAGCAAAAAATAGAGTTTTCCCTTTTTTTCTGACATACTATGATACAGATACATTATTATGTTGAGCGTAAGAGCTCAAAAAATTTCTCTTGACAAGTAGCTATTTTCTGTGATATTAAAAAGTTTTGTATAGAAAATGAGAACTCTATTTGAAATATCGCGACAGGGAAAAAAAGCATACACATTACCATCTAATGATGTACCTGAGACATATCCTGATACACTCCCTGCCAGACATAGACGGGCAAAACCGCCAAAGCTTCCGGAAGTAAGTGAAATTGAAGCAGTACGGTACTGGACAAACCTTTCACAATTAAATTACCACATTGATAGAGGCTTCTATCCCCTCGGTTCATGTACCATGAAGTACAATCCAAAGATAAATGAAGAAACTGGTAGACTTACCGGTTTCACTGACATTCACCCCCTCCAGCCAATTGCTACCGTTCAGGGAGCATTGCAGATCATGTACGAACTTGGAGAGATAATGGAAGAAATAACCGGGCTTCCTGCAGTATCCTTCCAGCCTGTTGCAGGTGCACATGGCGAGATCGCAGGATTGATGCTCGCTCGAGCTTATTTTGAATCTAAAGGCGAAAACCGGTCCACCGTTCTTATCCCCGATTCATCACATGGGACCAATCCTGCAAGCACCACATTATCGGGCTATCAATCGGTGAAAATATCATCGAATGAGCATGGTCTGGTAAATATTGATGAATTACAGGAAAAAATGGATGAAAAGGTTGCTGTTCTCATGCTCACTAATCCGAACACCCTTGGGCTTTTCGAAAGCGAAATCGAAAAAATTGATGAAATCGTGCACAAAAAGGGCGGATTACTGTATCTCGATGGTGCAAATTTGAATGCCCTGCTGGGAATAATAAAGCCGGGAAACGAAGGTTTTGATATAGTACATCTCAACCTCCATAAGACATTCTCAACACCACATGGAGGGGGAGGCCCCGGTGGTGGTGGACTCGCTGTCCGTGGGGATATTGCGCCATTCTTTCCCCTTCCCATTGTTGTCAAAACGGAATCCGGTTTTGCGCTCGATTACAATTGCCCTCAGTCAATAGGAAAGATACATTCCTTTTTCGGGAACTTCGGCGTTATCGTCAAAGCATACACATACATGCTCATGCTTGGAAACATCGGATTGAAACGAATCAGTGAGAACGCAATCATTAATGCAAATTATCTAAAAGAATCATTAAAAGAAGATTTCGAACTTCCCTATACCCAACCTGCCATGCATGAATTTGTTCTATCCGGTTCAAAACAAAAAAAATTGGGTGTAAAAACCCTCGATATCGCAAAACGCCTCCTTGACCTGGGATTTCATGCTCCAACCATTTACTTTCCTCTTATCGTTCCTGAAGCACTCATGATAGAGCCAACCGAAACAGAACCAAAAGATACTCTGGATGCTTTTATCAATGCGATGAAGCAAATTGCATGGGAGGCTGAAAATGAGCCGGAAACACTTAAACAAGCTCCCGTAACAACTCCGGTCAGGAGATTGAACGAAGTGAAAGCAGCCAGAGAGCTCAAGGTTAAACATTCAGAGGATTCTGAAAATGAGTAAGTTCAAGAACTTTTTCAGACATGCCTTTGCCGTTGAGCCAGATGAAACCGCTCTGTATGCAGAAGAGGATATACCATCAGAAAGAAGGGCTGAACTTATCGAACGATTTGCAAAGGAAATCGTTGACAGGAGACTCTCCGTTCCAGCAATCATCTTTCTCGAAATGGTAAAACCACTTTCTTTTCTTGGTTCACAGGCAATGATCTTTCTTGAGCCAATCATCCAAAGTGTCTTTTCATTCAAAAGTTACAAAGAAGTGTATCTTTTGCTTGAAAAAAGAGAAAATGTCGAACGGTTACTCCAGGAAATAGAAAAACAGGTGCAAGAGAAATAATCATTATATTCTTGGTCTTATATTTTCCATCTCTGCTGTTTTAAAGGAGGTTATATGGGTAATAATGAAATAAACGCCATTCTTGCAACAGATTGTGGAAGTACAACGACAAAAGCAATCCTCATTGAAAAGAAAAATAATGAATATCGGCTCATCGTGCGAGGTGAAGCGCCAACAACAGTAGAAGCACCCTTTGAGGATGTGACTAAAGGAGTACTCAATGCCATTAGAGAGGTTGAAGAACTCGCCGATAGAGAAATCCTCGATGGGGATAACATTATAACTCCAAGGACTGATGAGAAAAAGGGTGTTGACCTTTATATCTCTACATCGAGTGCTGGCGGCGGTTTACAGATGATGGTGGCGGGTGTTGTGAAAACTATGACAGCGGAGAGCGCGGCACGAGCTGCGCTCGGGGCAGGCGCAATAGTAATGGAAACTATTGCATCAAACGACGGGCGTTTAACTCATGAAAAAATTGAACTCATCAGAAAGCTTCGTCCGGATATGATTCTCCTATCAGGAGGTATCGATGGCGGTACCGTGAAACATGTTGTTGAGCTTGCAGAGGTTATCGGTGCAGCAGACCCGCGCCCTCGATTCGGCACGGATTATAAGCTGCCTGTTATTTATGCAGGCAACAAAGATGCAAGGGAATTTATCAAGGAAAATCTGGAACAGAAGACTGACCTGAGTATTATCGAAAACTTGAGACCAATACTGGAGCGGGAAAACCTTGAACCCGCCCGCAACGAAATCCATGACTTATTTATGGAACATGTTATGGCACATGCACCGGGATATAAGAAGCTCATGACCTGGACTGCAGTACCGATTATGCCAACACCTGGTGCAGTCGGGCTCATCATCAAAGCAATCGCAGATACCGAACAAATTCAGGTGATTGGTGTTGATATTGGCGGCGCAACAACGGATGTCTTTTCAGTATTCCAGAAAATTTTTAACAGAACCGTAAGTGCAAATCTTGGAATGAGTTATAGCATCAGCAATGTACTTGCTGAAGCGGGTGTTGAAAGTATTATGCGCTGGATTCCCTTTGATGTGGACAGAAAATATCTGCGGAATATGATAAAAAATAAAATGATACGTCCTACGACCATCCCGCAAAGCCTGAAGGAATTACAGCTTGAACAAGCAATAGCACGTGAAGCGCTCAGACTCGCCTTTGTTCAACACAGATCAATGGCAGTTAGCTTAAAGGGTGTGCAGCAGGAAAGAACCATATCCGATGCTTTCAGCCAGTCTGCCACAGGAGAGAGTCTCATTGATATGATGAATTGTGATCTCATCGTCGGTTCCGGAGGCGCCCTTTCTCATGCGCCACGAAGGAATCAAGCCGCGTTTATGCTCATTGATGGTTTTCTTCCTGAAGCGGTAACGCGACTTGCAGTAGATTCCATCTTTATGATGCCACAACTCGGAGTACTCTCAACAGTGAATGAAAAAGCTGCAACTGAGGTATTCGATAAGGATTGCCTTATCAGACTTGGAACCTGTATCGCCCCGGTTGGAAAAGGAAGGGAAGGACGACCCTGCGTGCAGATAATCATTGACAACAAAACAGTTGCTGTTAATTATCTGGACATGGCACTTGTTCCTCTCAAACCGGGTGAGAAAAAGCAGGTCACCATTTCACCGGCAAAAGGTTTTGATATGGGTGCTGGAAGTGGTAAACAAATAACTGCAACAATTGAAGGAGGCATTGTCGGTCTCATCATAGATGGACGGGGAAGACCGTTGGAATTACCGGAAGATGCAAAGAAAAGAATTACGTTGTTAAAACGGTGGAATGCAGCACTGGAAATCTATCCAGAGAAAACTCAATAATGTAAAGGAATGAGGAGGGTCAGTGGCACACGCTTATACACCAGGTCTTAAAGTAACTGCACGTTCGGTTGTACGGAAGGAAAGAAGGTTACCATTGAAAGGCAAAGTTGTTGTCAAAGCTGGGGATGAAGTAAGTGCGAACACAATTGTTGCTACCACATCGCTTCCCGGAGCAGTAGAGCCACTCAACCTTGCCGGAAAACTCGGTATTCCTCCATCTGATATGCATGAATATCTAACAAAAAAAGTCGGCGATAGTCTTGAAAAGGATGAAATTATTGCCCAGACAAAAGGCATTTTTGGACTTTTCAAAACTATTATAAAATCACCAATAAAGGGAACCATCGAAAATATTTCTGATATTACAGGACAATTAATACTGAGAGCACCACCCAAAAAGGTGGAAATCGATGCTTATATAGACGGGAAGGTTGTCAAAATTATTGAAAATGAAGGTGTTATCGTGGAAAGCGTTGCGGCATTTGTCCAGGGCATTTTCGGCATCGGAGGAGAAACAAAAGGAATCATAAAACAAATTGCCGCAAGCCCCGATGACATTATAACAGAGAACATGATTACCAAGGAACTCACGGGCACAATTCTTATTGGCGGTTCCCTTGTTGATAGCAACACATTGAAGAAGGCAGCACAACTTGGTGTTAGAGGAATCGTTGCTGGGGGAATTGATGATCAGGATTTGAGAAACTTTCTCGGCTACGACATTGGTGTTGCTATAACCGGCTCAGAAGATATTGGCATTACACTTGTTATCACAGAGGGTTTCGGAAAGATGAAAATGGCAGAACGAACATTTAAACTGCTGTGTGCACAGGAAGGCAAGAAAGCTTCAATCAACGGCACAACACAGATACGCGCCGGCGTTTTACGTCCTGAGATTGTCATTCCACTTCCTGGAGAAAAAGCGGAAGAAGCCGCTCAGGCAAGCAAAGGATTGGAGATTGGCCATCCCGTTCGTGTTATTAGAGAGCCGCATTTTGGTTCAATTGGAAAGGTTTATGAGCTTCCTCCAGAGTTGAAAGAAATAGAAACAGAAGCAAAAGTGAGAATTCTTGGGGTTGTATTTGAAGATGGTAAAAGAATTATTTTGCCACGCGCAAATGTGGAAATGATCGAGCAATAGGCACATTATCTTTGATTTCTGTGTACTGAAATCTGCTCTAGCCTTAGCGTAAGCAAACACGAAGGGAGAAAAAAACCAACGTTAAATGTTTAAACCGATAGAATTGGAAACCAAAAAGACGTAGCTTTGGAGGAAAGATGGCTCGTGACAATGACAATAACCTGATAGATATTATAAGTAAGGTGGTCTCAAAATATTACGAACCAAAAGAAACAGAACCAGTCCTCAAAGCCCAGCAACAGATTCTTTACTTGAAAAATTTTATAGAAGCGCTGGGGCGGTACTTGCCTCATCGACTAGTGAAGAAAGTTTCCATCGAGCCAGAGAAAATAAAAGTTGATGGCGAAAGAAGAACCGTTACCATTCTCTTTGCCGACCTTACAGGATTTACAACGATGTCAGAAACAATGGACCCTGAAGATGTTGTTCAGGTGGTCAATGAATACTTCACCCGGATGCTTAATGTTGTTTTCAAGTATGGTGGTGCAATTGACAAATTCATGGGCGACGCTATCCTTGTTGTCTTTGGGGCACTCGAAACACACGAGGACGATGCCATCCGAGCAACCCTTGCAGGAATTGAGATGCAGAAGGAAATGGAAATATTCAATAAGGATGGAGCCCTTCCTTTCCCACTTTCCATGAGCATTGGAATCAACACCGGTCCAGTCGTTGCAGTAAATGTTGGCACGCTGGAGAGAATGGAGTTTACTATTATGGGAGATAACGTTAACCTTGCTTCACGCCTTGAAGGGGTTGCAAAACCGGGGCAGGTAATTGTGAGCCAATCCACATATCAAAAAATAAAAAATCACATAAAGGTTAAAAAACTCCCTTCAGTAAAAGTGAAGGGAAAGAAAAAACCTGTGCTTATCTATCTTGCTGAGAAACCAGCAATTCAGAAAAGAGCTCAAAGGGCAATTGCCTTCAAGGCGAAAACAAAATTTATTGGCAGAGAAAACGAACTCAATACTCTGAAAAAGGCAATTGAAGCAGCACATGCGGGCGAACGGAAAGTCGTTTCAATAATTGGAGAATCGGGTACAGGAAAAACCCGACTCCTGGAAGAAAGTGACTCGCCACTCGCAGCAGCAGGATTTACCGTGCTCAGAGGAGATGCATATTCGTATACTTCAGACATTGCTTACTTTTCCTTTAAGCAAATTCTTACACAGCTTTTCGGTATCTGGGAAAAGGACAGCGATGATGAAAAAAAGCTGAAAATTACCTCCTTCCTCAGCAACAAAGGACTTGGAGAAATGGAGCTGCTTATCATCCCCGCATTACTTGATATTGAGACTGAACAAACAATGGGGATTCCACCTGAAATGAAGAAAAAATACATCTTTGAATCAGTACGCAACCTTTTTTCCATGCTTTCGCAGAGTCCTCTGTGCTTAAAATTTGAAGACCTTCAGTGGGCTGATAAACTTTCTATTGAACTCATACTATTCCTTTCCTATGAAATCATGAAAGGAAATTTCCTTCTTCTCTGCACGTTCAGACCTGAATTCGCTTTTCCGCTTATCGGAGAAGACTTTGCTCTCACGATTCACCTTGAAAACTTTGAAAAGGAATTCACGGCTCAGTACTTAAAAGAAATTTTCCAGGAGAGAGAGCCATCTCAGGAAATAACTGAACTTGTATTCATGCACTCAAAGGGAAACCCTTTGTACATTGAAGCACTTGCAAAGAACCTCGTTAAGCGAAGACTTCTCAAGAGAAAAGAAGTAAGGATTGAATTGAGAAAATCGCCCGACCAGATACGAGTCCCCGATACCATCAACAGTATTGTCATGGAGCGAGTGGACAGAATGGAAGAAATGGACCAGCGTCTTCTCCGGATGGCTTCAATCGTTGGACAAGTTTTCACGCGTGAGGATCTTGCATATCTTCTCCAGAAGGATACCGACGATATTGCTGGAAACCTCGAAAGACTGGAACATTTTGAAGGTGAAATAGCAAGTATAAAGGATGGTGACAATCCTACCTACCGCTTCAATACACCAACCATGAGAGAAGTGATTTACGATTCAATGCTCAGAAAAACCAGAGCGGAATTACATAAACGCTATGGAGACTGGATATTGCAGCGTAACAGAGAAAACCAACAACCTGTTCTCGAGATACTCGCTTACCATTTTGTTAATGGTGGGGATGTCGAAAATGGCATTATGTTCTCAAAGCTTTCGGGAGAAAAAGCGCGAATCTACTTTGCCAATGAAGCCGGAATTAAATTCTTCAATGATGCAATGCGTTTGCTCAAAAAAACCGAAATGACAGGAGAAAAAGAAAAGGTAAAATTGGAAATATTCAGAAGACAGGGTTATTTCCTCATGATGTTAGGAGATACGAAAAATGCACTTCTTAACCAGAAACGTTCACTGCGTCTTGCCAATAAATTGGGTCAGAACAAAGACAAAATTATGTCACTTATGAACATCGGCATGCTCTACGACAAAATGGGTGTTCCACAAAAACCTATTAAATACTACAAAAGAGCAAGAAAGGCAGCAAAAAGCATTGGTCTCCTTCCACTCGTTGCTATGACCGAAAATAATATGGGTATCTACTACAAAAAGACGGGACAATTCGACAAAGCTCTCGCATCATTTGCTAACTCACTTGACATTAACAGAACAATCAAAAATCCGATCGAGGAAGCTGTCGCCATTATGAATACTGGGGAGGTTCACAAACTACTCGGTTCCCCGGATAAAGCACTCGAAAATTACGAAACAGCAATGAAAATGTTTAAGAAGCTGAATGCAAAAGACAGATTGCCAGTCCTGCATTTTGCAATTTCCACGACACATCTTATGAAGGGTGACTTCGAAAAGGCAAGATCGCATGCTGATGAAGCACTCAATCTTGCACGTGAGGTTGGTGATATGAAGACTGAGAAAGACAGCCTTGGAACACTCGGAATTATTGTCTTCAGAATGAATCAACCGGTAAAAGCAATCGAGCTCTATAATCAGTCGCTCGCAATGGCAGAGAAGATGCATGACCTTGAGCACCAGATGACTCTGTTTATCAACATCGGGGAAGTATTCCACAATGTCGGAGATTTCGAAAATGCTGTTGAATACCACAGAAAGGGAAAGGAATTAGCTGAACAGATACGGCATCCACTGGGTTTTCTTGAAGCAACACGGCTTCTCGGCATGGACTACTACTACATGGATAATCCGGAGGATGCTCTTGTCCATCTCAACACGGTCAAGGAAAAAGCAGAGAAAATGAAACAACCAAAATACTACGCGTACTCTGTAGCTCTCCTGGGACTTTTTAACAAAAACATGAACAGATCAAGAACTATGGAAGGATTGAAAAAGGCTCTTGACCTATCAAGGGAAATGAAGGATGTTGATATGGCAATCAACCTGTTCAGGGAAGCTGCTCGCTCATCCATCAAAGATAAGGATTATCAAGCAGGACTCCAGAATGCCACCACGATCCAGAACCTCTCGGGTCAATTGGGTTATTTACGAGAACAGGCATGGGGAACCTACCTTGTTGCTTACTGCAACAAAGCATTGGACAACAAGGAGTGGCAAGAACAGATGGAAAAGGCACAGTCGCTTGCTCAAGAGATAGAGGATAGCTATCTTTGCTCCTTGATCTCTGAATTTAACGAAACCAATCAGGAGTAAATACAAGGAAAAATAAAACAGCTGCAAAAACCCTGGAGGAAAAATGACGATCTTTATTCAGTTTTTATCTAAGTTACTGCTTCTGCCCTATCTCGTTATGTCACCGCTTTTTCTAACAACTTCAACTATTGATTTTGGTTTTGAAAAGTCGATTGGCCTCATTGAAGTCAGAGGAATAATAAACGAGGAAGTTCGGAAGGAAACGGTGAAAAATCTTTCAAAATTCAGGAGAACCAGAAACATCCGCGCCATTGTCCTTCGCATTGAGAGTCCTGGAGGTGGGGTTTCAGCTTCCCAGGAAATTTACAATGAAATAAAGAGGATACGAAACGCGGGAAAACCGATCTATGCTTCAATGGGAAGCATTGCAGCTTCCGGCGGCTACTATATTGCCGTTCCCTGCGACAAAATCTTTGCCAATCCCGGTACAGCAACAGGCTCAATTGGTGTCATAATGGAAATTCCTCATGTGGAGAACTTACTTAAAAAAGTCGGTATTTACTTTATGGTCATCAAGTCAGAGGAACACAAGGATATTGGCTCGCCATTCAGAGAAATGTCAAAAAAGGAAGAGGAGCTTCTCAAGGGTGTCATTGATGATATCTATCAACAGTTTATTGATGCAATCGTACAGAACCGTGGATTGGAAAAAGAGGAAGTTCTCAAAATTGCCGATGGAAGAATCTTGACCGGCAGGCAGGCAGTTGAAGTGGGACTTGTTGATGAACTGGGAGACCTGCAGGATGCAATCAGTGCAGCGGTAGAAGCTGCTGGGATAAAAGGCAGACCAAAAATTACCAGGCCCAAGAAGAAAAAACCGACACTCATGGAACTTCTCGGGATATCATCTTTTCTCCAGGAGTATGTTACAACGATAAGGCTACAATATCGTTAACAACACCAGTTGCTAAGCTGCGTAACGGAAATTGAAAAACACAATTTCATTCTTTCTTTTTCTGTCAATAGTGCTTCTCCTGACCGCAAAGTCAGCGGAAGAAAATCCCTCCGTTTCATACATTCTCGTTGATTTCGAGCAAGGGAGCGTTATCGATAGAAAGGACAACGCAGGGTTTCTTGAACAACCGTTTCCACCAGGTTCCCTTATAAAACTTTTTAGTACTCATGCATACTTAAAAGATGGAGGCGATTCTTATAAAGTTCTTCTCTGCCCTGAGACATCAATAGGGTCTTCAATCCCTCCAGGCTGCTGGTACAGACCAGGACACGGATACATGGATCTCATTGGGGCAATCGGGAATTCCTGCGATACCTATTTCTCAAAAATCTTTACACTCAAAAGATTCACATTGCTGGTAAATGTTCTCAACCAGTATCAGTTAATAACAGACAGTGACTTTGAAACCTTATTAGCTCTCTCCAGCTCTCAAAAACGGAAAACCTGGATTGGCATCGGAAAACACTTGCGAATTCGACCAGTTGACCTTTTCTTCGCCATTTACTCCATAGTTGGTAATGGAAGCATCTATGAGAGAAGTGATTCCTATTTGATATTCGAGAAAAAAATGAAAACAAGCAGCAATTTTATTCGCGTCATCAGTGAGGGTATGAGAGAAGGAAGCCTGACAGGAACAACAAAAACCGTCCAGGAAATAATTGGTATGGAAAAGGTTTTCTGCAAAACAGGAACAGCGACCTACTTTTTTATTGAAGAAGATTATCGCAAAACCCACGGATATTTCATCGGGTTCTGTCCGTACCCAGAACCTCAATGGGGAATTCTTGTGTTTCTCCTCAACGGTGATGGCAAAGCAGCAGCCAAAATTGGCGCCACTATCCTTAAGAAATACCTGAAAAAAAATGAAATTCGTAATTAGGTAATTGAGTAATTATTTGTTTTATAAGCTGAAATGGTAGCCTCAGGCTCTTGTCTACGTAAAATTTCACTCCTTTTTCTTCTGCTTACTGCTTACTACCTATTTCATACTACCTGTCTTCATTCTTTTCCCAATGCAGTCTCAACTGTTGATGTTCGTATCCTTGAAATATTTCATCCCAAAGAACTTACAGTAACTACATCGTCAGACACATTTTCCATAGCATTGGTTGGCAATAGTCTTCTTGTGAACAGCGCGAAAAAAACAATGTTCTTCTCAATGAACGAAACCACTATAGCAATCAAAGACAAAATAAAAAGAACCTACCGGGGAACAATTAAAATCTACCCGCTCATAACTGAACTGATCATTATCAACAGAGTCTCGATTGAGCATTACTGTGCAAGCGTTGTAGGTGCAGAAATAGGAACTGTATCTTTTGAGGCACAGAAGGCTCAGGCTATTGTATCACGAACATACCTTTTTGGAAATCTAAAACGCCATAATCAGTATGACTTCTGCGATTTAACCCACTGTCAGGTATACAAGGGACAGGAAAGCGAAACAGATATGGCAAAAAATGCTGTCGAAGAAACTGAAGGAATGTTCATCTGGGATGGAAACACATTAGCAGAAGTATATTATCATTCAACATGCGGAGGAAAAACAGCAAACCCTTCATCAATATTTAAAGAAGCGAATGAATCCCTTATCAGTGTTTCTGATTCCAATTACTGCGAAGATTCGCCCCATTACAGGTGGGAATGGAATTTCTCGTATGAAGATGCGCCATTTAAGGAACTCCTGGTCTTGAAAAGAGCGCTTGATGGAAGGGTTACTGAAATAAAAGTGAATGGAGTAAGAGAGAACGGGTGGAAATTCAGGATGAGAATCGGACATCAGTTCGGTTGGAATAAATTGCGCAGTTCGTGGTTTTTTGTTGAGAAAAAGGACACCTGTTTCCTTTTTAAAGGAAAAGGTCTGGGTCATGGGTTAGGAATGTGTCAGTGGGGCGCAAAGACTATGGCTGCACAGGGTAAAACCTGCGAAGAAATCCTCAAACACTACTTTCCCAAATTAGAAGTTAGACAATAAGTAACTAAGAGAATAAAATATCCTTTCCCTCTGATGTTCTACTTACCCAATAACCTAATACTAAATAACTCTCTTTCACTTTTTCTGTCCAATTTTTAGTTCCCTCATCTTCCGGTGAAGGTTTGTCCTTTCAATACCGAGTTCTTTTGCTGTTTCCGAAACATTCCCGTCATTTTCTCTTAATTTTTCTTCAATATACAGCTTTTCAAAGCTCTTCTTAGCTTCTTTGAGTGGTTGCTGCAATAAGGAAACTTCCTTTTGTTTGCCTTTTCCCCTCAACAGCGTCTCAACATCTTCAGTGTCAATCAATTCACCTTCTTTTAATATCAGAAGTCTCTCAACAACATTTCTTAGTTCTCTTATGTTGCCAGGCCAGTCGTAATCCCTCATCGCATCAGCTGCTTTCTTTGAAAAGTCCTTTTGTCCAATCCCAGACTGGGAAATCAATCTCCTCAGAAAATGATCTATCAGTAAGGGTATGTCTTTCTTTCTCTCCCGTAGTGGCGGAACCGTTATGGGAAAAACATTCAATCTGAAAAAAAGGTCCTCTCGGAAATTTCCTTGCTTTACCTCTTCTTCGATATCTTTATTCGTTGAAGCAAGTATTCGTACATCAATACTCAACTGTTTATTGCTTCCGAGAGGTGTTGCTTCACCTGTTTCAATAAGTCGTAGCACTTTCGCCTGAGTTGCAATATTCATATCACCTATCTCGTCAAGCAGTATTGTCCCTCCATTTGCGGATGCAAATTTTCCTATCTTCTTCCCTGCAGCACCAGTAAATGCTCCTTTTTCATAGCCGAAGAGCTCACTTTCAACAAGTTCATCCGGAATTGCAGCACAATTTACCTTAATAAATGGTCCATCTCCCCTCTTGCTCTTCCGATGAATAGCGTACGCTACCAGTTCCTTTCCCACTCCACTCTCTCCTGTTATAAGCACCTTGCTATCCAACGGGGCAACCTTATCGATTAATGTTCGTATCTCCTTCAGAACAGCGCTTTCTCCTACCATACGATACCGTTCTTCTATTTCTCTATCCCATGTCTGCTTTTCTTTTCTTATTGAATGCATCTCCAATGCATGCGCAAGAACAATTCTCACCTTCTCAAGAGAAAGTGGCTTCTTTATGAAATCGTATGCACCTTTCTTTATTGCTTCAACAGCCATCTCAATGGTTGCATGTCCTGATATAATGATTATCTCGCTTTCAGCGGAGACTTCCTTGATAGTTTCAATAATCGAAATCCCATCAACGTCGGGCAATTTTACATCCAGTATGATGGCATCAAAGAATTCTTTCATAACAGCGTCAATGCACCCTTTTCCTGTTCCCGTTGTTATTACCGAATATCCTTCATCAAGCAAAACCTGTTTCAGAATATTTTGAATATTTCTTTCATCATCTACAACAAGTATCTTCTTCATTTCTCGCCTTGTAGGCTCACCTCTTCAATGGTAGTGAAATAATGAACTCTGTTCCCTCTCCTTCTCTACTCTTAACTTCGATTGTCCCGTTGTGCGCTTCGATAATTCTCTTGGAAATTGCCAGTCCTAAACCGCTCCCTTTTTTCTTCGTTGTGAAATGCGGAACAAAAACGAGTGACGAATCAACTGATATCCCGGGACCATTGTCTTTCACGGACAATGCCAGACCTGTTCTTTTCATATTAAGATGAGCTTTTATCCATACAGTTCCTTTACCATCCATTGCCTCTATGCTATTTTTCACCAGATTAATGAGAACTTCTTTAATCCGTTCCCTGTCGATACATAATCCCGGAAGGTTATCTTCAAGCTCTTCTATAATCTCAACTCCCTCATACTGTGAATAGAGAAAAACCACTTCCTTGATCACTGATACAATGTCATCAATCTTTCTTCGGGGCTCTGGAAGTTTCGCAAATTCAGAGAAACTTCGTGCAATACCATCAAGATTCTCTATCTCTTCCAGGATCATTCCCGTTGTATCCTTGATTAACGTTTCGATGTTTTCAGCTCCTGCACTTGATTTCTCCCGCAACCGCTCTGTGGCAAGTCTTATCGGAGTGAGAGGATTTCTTATTTCATGGGAAACTGCCTTTGCAGCATCCTTCCAGGCTGCTTCCCGCTCTGCAACTCTTAATCGTTTCTTACTCTCTTCAAGAGCGGCAGACATACTGTTAAAGGTACCAACGAGCCTTCCAACCTCATCTTTTGATCTTACTCCCTTTATTTGCGGAAAGTCTCCTCTTGCAAGCCCCCCTGCTGCATCCTCGAGCCTTTTGAGTGGCGTTGTAATCCTCACCGTCACCAATACGGTAAGTCCTGTTGAGAAGAACACAATAAATACGCTCAGGAGGATGGTAAATGTAATGAATTCCCGTTTCAGGGGTCTTTTTAATGCTTCCATCTGTCTGTATTTCCTGAGTGCAACAATCGCTTCTTCCTTCGCATCTCTGTCAGATGTGTGCAATACAGCATTTTCAATTGCCCTTTCAATTTCTGGAATATTCTTCATACCAAGTTTGAATTCCGTTGTCCGTAGCATAAACACAGAAAGAGGAACAACTGTTACGATAATGATGGCAAAATTGATAATAATAAATTTAAGCCGAATGCTCATTGTTCTCTAAAATGGTTAGAAATGCGGTTTCGTTTCGATCGTTAGATCGTTTAGTCCGTTACGAACGTCATTGTTAACTTTATATTTAAGCATTGTTGCTTTTTTCGTTATTAGGATTTCGGATTTAGCTTTTTTATTTCTATTGTTTGCTGTGGACTTCTGTAATCCCAGAGCGTCATTAAGTCAAATTTCTCATCGTCAAGAAAATCGAGCGTTACCACATCGAGGGAAACCCTTATGATCATGTTCCCTGAAGATGGTATCTTTTCAATTGGCACAGGAATATCAGAAAATCGGCTAACAATACTTTTCATTTCCTTCTCATTATCTGTTTTCAGCGTATCATTAGTCTCCTCCCGTCCAATGGTATATATCATTGTTTCAATGTCATAATGAACTATATGAACAATATGAATCGTTTCATCTGCTTCAATGTGCAGTCTGAATGTTACCGGAATACCACTCTTTATAATCTCAACCAGTTCTTTGGGAAATGCATTTTCAAGCTTTGTGGAAAAATAGAGTGTCTCTTCACCGATGTAGAAATCAACATTTGATAGCGAAACCGGATGTTCTCCCATGGTAAGCAGAACAATAGATCCAAGTATGGGCGCAATTGCCTTTGTTGCAAGAAACTGTAAAAGAAAACCCATGCTTACTTCACCCTTTGTGAGAGTATTAAGGTAACGATCGAGACGCCACTTCCGAGAATCAATCCGGTCCGAACACCCGAAATCATGCCCTGGACAATTGATATTCGAGGACTGAGAAAACTGAAGAAAACATCAACAACAAACAAAAATGCAACAAAAATAACAAGACCGGTGAAAAAGATTATGATTGAACGAGTATGAGAAATGCTACTCTTTTTTGAAACCTTTGAAATTGCATAGGTAAGAATTGAACCAAAGGCAAGAACAAGTATTGAAATGAAGAAATAGAAAAATCTGAACCGGAAGCTCTCCTCTGCCATGTAAAAAATGGACAAGAGTGTAGCAGAAATGAGGACGGAGATCATTGAAAATGCAATTCCCCTTTTTATCCATACATACATACTTATGGAAATCAGCGATGCGGTGATGGCGAAGAAATAAGATATCCTCTCAGTAAATGGACCCATCCCAAACCTCAGGACAAATTCAGTAAAAAGAACAATAACGAACGGAACGATAATAACAACCATCGTTTCAAGCAAAATAGGTCGATAATTTCTTTGTTCCATTACATAAGTATATCAAGAAATCCAAAGCCTGTCAAATATAATTTGAAAGCAAAAAGACATTGACATAAAAGCACTTAAGGTCTATACTGAACAAGTCGAATGGAGTGGCATCAACGAATGAAAGGGACAAAACGAATATATGAGCTGTATGAGTTATAAACATGAAATGCCCATTTTGCGGTTTCCAGGACAATAAGGTTACTGACACCCGTCCAAGCAAGGACGGAAAATCTGTGAGACGAAGGAGGGAGTGTCTTGGCTGCTCAAGAAGATTCACCACGTACGAATATGTAGAAAAATCTCCGCTTCTCGTTATAAAAAGGGACGGCAGAGAAGAACCATTTGACAGACAAAAACTTTTAATTGGAATCATGACAGCAGCGCATAAACGACCAGTAACCCGTCAGGAAATTGAAAAGATAGTTGACGGCATAGAAGAACACTTCTTTGACCTTGGAAACCTTACAATACCTTCAAAAAACATAGGTGAAGAGATCATGAAAAGATTAAAAGAATTAGACGAAGTTGCATACGTAAGATTTGCCTCTGTATATAGAGATTTTAAGGATAAGGAAGAATTTCTGAAAGAAGTAAAAGACCTCAAAGATGCACCAAAAGAAAAATCCTGAATAAACCGCTTACTCTCACCCTTTCTCATTGTTTTAGCTGGTTCTTATTCTATTGAACTTGTTTTGCTTCAGACCACATTAAGGTGCATGGAAAAGAAAACGAATTTAACATTAAAATGCAAGAAAGATTTGACAATACAGTACAGCTGTGTTATACACTTGCACCAGTATGAATTTTATTCTATTTATTGGTATTATAGTACTTGCAGGTTATCTCGGTAAAAAATTTTCGAACTGGATAAAACTTCCAGGGGTAACTGGCTACCTAATCATCGGTGTTCTGCTTGGCCAGTCTTTACTGAATATTCTCAAACCGGAATTTCTTGATAAAACCGGAATCATTACCGATGCCACCCTTGGTATCGTGGGGTTCATCATTGGAAGTCAACTTGCTATCAAAACATTCAAAAGGATCGGAAAACGAATTTTTCTTATCCTGTTTACTGAATCTTTTGGAGCTTTCATTCTCGTCTTTCTAACCATCCTCTTTCTCACGAGAAGGCTTGACCTTGCATTGCTCATCGGTGCTATTGCTCCAGCTACTGCACCTGCTGGAACGATCGCTGTGCTTCAGGAATTCAGGGCACGAGGGACGCTTACCAATTCGCTTCTTACACTTGTCGGACTTGATGACGTTATATGCATTATGATTTATGTTTTTGCATCTGCGATTGTCAAAGTTGCCCTCTTCAGTACGGAATCGATTTCATTTGTTCAAATAGTCTTAATTCCGGTATACAAAATCCTACTCTCTATCATCATCGGTGGGGGCGCCGGAATACTGCTTTCCTTCATTTTAAGAAAGGTTCATACGCGAGAAGAAACAATGGTTGTTGTTTTTGGATTTATCTTTCTCCTCACCGGCATTTCAAATTTCCTCAACATATCACTCATTCTGGTTAATCTAACAATGGGAGTCGCTGTTGTAAACCTTTTTCATTTGACGAGCAGACGCATCTCGAGGATACTCGATGAAACAGTGCCCATACTGTACATCATCTTCTTTGTCCTTGCAGGTGCGCATCTCAATGCTCGTTTGCTCCCTGCTATGGGAGTAATAGGATTCCTGTATATCATCTCACGCAGTATGGGAAAAATCGGGGGTGCAACCCTGGGCGCATTCATCTCAAAAGCACCGCCAGTACTGAAAAGGTTTCTTGGACTCGGATTGCTCTCACAGGCTGGTGTAGCCATTGGACTCTCCCTGCTCGTTGTAAGAGAATTTTCAGGTCTCGGTGAACAAGGAAGACAACTCGCCTCTCTCATTGTCACAACTATCGCTGCAAGCACCGTTGTATTTGAAATCATTGGTCCCATAGCAACGAAATTCGCCATTACAAAAAGCGGAGAAGTAAAAAAGAAATCGTAGCAATAATTGCACATGAAAAATCCAGACAACCACGCTCTTTTTATCGGAGCTTTAAAAAACCGGGAAAAGGGCAAAACCTTTTTTTCGCTGAAAACAACCAAAAAATAAGACCGTATCTTAAAAAGGCGCAGCGTATTCTATCAACAATTAGTGAGTATACTGTGATATCAAAAATACGCACCTATTTTGTTCGACTTGAAAGGAAGAACTGCAATCGCCAGGGATAAACTCCTTGATATTTCAAAGAAAATACGATATACATGAATCATGACTATGAATTGTCCTCAATGTGGATTTGAAAATCCGGAAGGCGCTAAATTCTGTAATCAGTGTGCAACGCAACTGGTAGCTGCGAAAGATAAACGCCTGGAACTCGTGCAAAGTACGCTTCCGGAAACAATGAAAGACAAAATTCTCTCAACAAAGATCGGGGGAGAGCGGAAGAATGTTACCGTTCTCTTCGCCGATGTCTCTGGATTTACCAAACTGTCCGAGAAACTTGATCCTGAGGAAATCACCGACATCATCAATAAGCTTTTTAAGGTATTGATTAAAATTGTTTATGAATATGAAGGTACGATAGATAAGCTCATTGGTGACTGTATTATGGCACTCTTTGGTGCTCCAATAGCTCATGAGGACGACCCGGAGCGCGCTGCTCACGCTGCCCTGGATATTCTCTATGCAATGGATAGCTTTAATGAGAAGCAAGGCACTAATCTTTCCATTCATATCGGTATAAACTCAGGTCTTGTGATTGTCGGTGGTGTTGGCTCAGATTTAAAAATGGATTATACCGTCATGGGAGATACAGTAAATCTTGCTGAGCGTTTAATGGAAACAGCCAAGGATGAGATACTGGTAAGCGAATCCGTTTATAAAAAGGCATCTTACCTGTTTGAGATGTCCGCACTCAAACCAGTTGCTCTCAAAGGCAAAGCCAAGAATGTTACGCCTTACCGCATCATAGCAAAGAAAGAAACACCAAAGAGCAAACGGGGAATCCCCGGACTCGTTTCGCCTCTTGTGGGAAGGAACAATGAATTCAAAACCTTGAAATCCGCAGTTGATATCCTTCCAAAGGGATATGCAATTGCAATTTCCATTATCGGTGAAACCGGGCTTGGAAAATCCCGGCTCATCTACGAATTAAAGAAATACGCTGAAGGAAAAGTGATATGGTTAAGTGGAAGAGCTTTCTCATACGGGAAGCATTTCCCCTTTCGCATTTTTCAGGAGCAAATTCGCTCATACCTCTCGATGAGCGAATTTGACGCTGAATCAAATGCACGTGAAAAATTACAGCAAAAAGCACAACTATTATTTAAAGAAAAATATGATGAGTACTTCCCGTACCTCTGCCTGTTTCTCTCTCTCAAAGTTCCCGAGCACCTGCGGGACAAAATAAAATACCTTGATCCTGAGCAGTTAAAATTGCAAACAGCTGTGTCTGTTAAGGCTCTCTTTAAGCACATAGCAGAGGGAAAAACCTTACTGCTCAATTTCGAAGACATGCATCTCATCGACGAAGAATCCCAGCAACTCGTTACATTTCTATTGGATGGCTTGAAGGATACTCCTGTTCTTTTTCTTTTCGAGACACGCCCCGAAGAGGAAACGGGAATTTACAGAATTAAAGACAGCGTGCAGAATCTCTACAAGAAGAGATACTTAGAGATTCGATTGGAACCTCTCAAACAAAAAGATGCAAAAGAGCTTGTGGAGAATTTACTCCAGATACCAAATTTTCCTGCACACATTTCATCTCTTATACTTGAAAAATCTGAGGGTAATCCTTTTTACATTGAAGAAATTATAGGAACATTCATCGATGCAGGAATTGTGCAAGCAAAACAAGATCGTTTACACGTTGTTTCTGATATTTCCACTTTCGAAATTCCTGATACGGTAGAGGCAGTTGTACAAGCAAGGATAGACCGACTCCCCCTGGAAGCAAAAGAACTACTCGGAAAGGCTTCAGTAATCGGAAGAATCTTTCCATACAAGGTGCTATCGCGCATAGACGGTGAAACAAACATGCAATCACTTATCACTATCCTGGAAAACAGGCAATTCATCATGAAGTTGCATCCTCCTAGAGAAGACCTGCAGGATACAAAATTCAACTTCAAACACATTTTAACAAGAGATATCTGCTATAAGGGATTGCTTAAAAAGAAAAGAAGAACTATCCATAAAAAGGTAGCACAGTGCATGGAATTGATATACAAAGAGAAAATAGAGGACTACTTTGAAATTCTTGCCTTCCATTATTATAGTGCGGAGAATCTGGAAACGGCATGTTACTACTACGAAAAATCGGGTGATATTGAAAAAGAGTCTTATCGGAATGACGCTGCTATTGATAGTTATTCTTATGCAATTAAAATTCACGAGGGACTTTTCCCTGAAGGAGAAGAAGAACAAAGGGCACACTTGCTCATCAAACGGGGTGACGTAAGAGAGTTACAGGCTGATTATGATAATGCCTTAAAGGATTATGAAATGGCGCTGGACCGTTACACTGCAATCAAGAAGAAAGCAGAAGTAAAAAGTAAAATCGGTAACATCTATTACAATAAAAGTGAGTATGAAACTGCAATATCCCATTACAGACAGGCTGTTGAATTACTCAGGAGCGCCGACGCATCCCCGCTGTTATCAGAAATACTCATAGATTACGCCCAGCTCCTGTCAGTGGGAAAAAGTGACCACGAAGCTGCAGAGAAAACTGTGGAGCAAGCATTTCAAATAATCGATAAAAAGAAAGAACCAAGTATCTATGCGCATGGACTCAATATCCTTGGTAGTCTTTACTATAGAACGGGTGATTATGATAAGTCGCTTGAATATCGACAGAAGGCTCTATCTCTCTGGAAGGCACTCAATGATAAAAGGGGAATAGCAAACGGATATACAAGTGTTGGTGCTGTTTACTACCGCAAAGGTCAACTGGATAAAGCACTGGAATTTTACCAGCAGTCTCTTGAAATTACAGAAGAAATTGGATACAAAAGGGGAATCGCCCAGGCGTGCAGGAACATAGGACTGGTCTATAAGGTGAAAGGGGTGAAAGACAGTGCATTGGAGTATTACAACAGATGCCTTTCAATCTCCGAAGAAATAGGAAACAAAGTGGGGATCGCCGCAGTATTCTTCAATATGGGGCATATCTACCTTTCAGGCGAACTGGATACAGCCCTTGCGTACTACAAAAAATCCCTCGAACTATCAAAGCAAATAGGAAACAAAGGTCCTATTGGTCAGGTTTCAAACAATATCGGAATTGTATATAGATACAAGGGAGAACTCAATAGGGCACTGAAGTATTACAAACACTATCTCATTATAGCAGAAGAGATCGGTGATAAATGGGGAATTGGGGCAGCAACGGGAAATATCGGTTTTGTATACTATGATAAAGGTAATCTCAAAAAAGCCATGGAGTATGGCAAGAAAAGCCTCAACCTCTTTGAGAAAATTGGCTACAAAGGTGGAATCGGACTTGCTTCACAGATCATTGGAAATGTCCATCTTGATATCGGTAACATAGAAGAAGCGATGAAATACTTTAAGAAGCATTTGAGTATTTACGAAGAAATGGGTATTAAAACAGAAATACGTCGAGCGTATCTGAGTCTTGGAAATCTTCACACTGAAATGCAGCAATTCGATCAGGCAAAGGTTTTTCTTGAAAAAGCACTCATAATTGCGGAAGAAGCAGGGGGCAAGATTGACATTTCAGAAACCTACATAACCCTTGCCGAATTACACACGGGCATGAAGCAATATGTATCTGCTATTGATTTTGCAGAAAAAGCGTTCTTCCTTGCAAAAGACACTGGAGCAAAATCGAATGAAATTCTCGCTTTAAGAGCAATTGGTATGGCGCTTGCTTCAGAAAATCCTGAGAAAGCACAGTTCTATCTGGAAGAAGCAACTGACATTGCTCGGAAGCAGAACATGAAACTCACTTATGCAAAATCGCTTCTGGAATTAGCTCGAATTCTTAAGAAGTCGATGCAGTCAAAAGAAGCAGTGGAATACCTTGAAAAGGCAGAAAGAATATTTATACAAGTGGGTGCAGAACGGTGGGTGGAGAAGGTTCAGTCCCTTCTCAAGGAGCCTGCAGCTGATAAACGGGAATGAATTGGTTAATGAAACTTGACTTTCTTCTCTTTCTCTGATACAACAAATTGATATACAGATCATAGATACTTCATTCACCGAGGAGACTATTTGAACTCATTATTAGGAACACTATTTATTATTCAATCTTTTCTATTCTTTGACTACAAAGGTATTCATGAAGTGGAATGGAAGATCCACCAGGGCGAGGTTTTCACCATTCCTTCTCCGGAAGGAGTAACATACCGAAAAGAGAGAAAACGGGAACTCACAAAAGATGTATATGGATACTACCCGTACTGGATGGGAACTGCTTACAACAATCTTCAGTATGACCTTCTATCACATATTGCTTACTTCTCTGTCGAACTGCATGGTGATGGAAGCCTGGGAGCAATTCCAAACCTTTCCCTTCTCCAAAATCTCAGAAATGTAGCACATTCGCATGGTGTATCAGTTCTGATTACAGCAACACAATTCGATGATACTATAATAGCAAATTTGCTTAATTCTGCTGCAGCACGATCAAATGCGGTTACCAATCTACTCAATCTTGCGCTCACTCACTCCCTTGATGGTATTTCAATTGATTTTGAATTCCCTGACAATACAGTCAAAGATAGTCTGACGGTCTTTATGACGGAATTAGCAGATACGTTTCATGCATACATACCTGTCGCACACGTGAGCATTGCTACACCTGCAGTTGATTGGGGTAATGCTTTTGATTATGATGAACTCGCACTCAATACAGATGGTCTATTTATTATGGCGTACAATTACTACTGGTCGGGCTCTTCCTATGCAGGTCCTGTATCACCACTGCTTTCAAGCACTCTGTGGGGCGCCTACAGTGTTATGTGGACAATTAATAATTATGTACAGTATGGCATTTACAGGGATAAATTTATTCTTGGCTGCCCTTATTACGGGTTAAGGTGGCCCACGGAAAATGATAGCTTAAAATCACCAACAAGGGGCACAGGAGGTGCGCTCACCTACACAAGAGCAGCAGATTCAGCTGCAGTGTATGGAAAACTCTGGGATGATACATCGAAAACCGTCTGGTATAAAAACTATATAGCTGGAGACGGGTGGTACCAGGGCTGGTTTGACGATTCCTTGAGCCTTAGAATGAAATATCAGGTGGTTATTGACAGTAACCTCTGCGGTGCAGGAATCTGGGCATTAGGATATGATGGAACAAAGATCGAATTGTGGGGTGCACTCAGGGATGCTTTCTATTATACTGGAATAAAAGAAGTAGCGAGAAATAAATGCACAATTCTTAGAGTTTATCCTAATCCCTTCAGGGAAAAGACAGTTATAGAGTTTGGGAGTTCTGGAGTTCTGGGGTTTAACTCTCAACTCTCCAACTCTCCAACTCTTCAACTAACAATATTTGATGTAAGTGGAAGGGAGGTAAGGAACTTTTTACTTTTTCCTTTTGACTTTTCACTTTCCACGACAGTGGAATGGGATGGTAAAGATAACGACGGCAGACTATTACCTTCTGGCACATACTTTTGCACTTTCACATCAGGGGAAAATAAAAAAACACAAAAGGTTCATTTCATACGATGAAACAAGAAATAAATCAAGACTGCTTCGGATACACTCATGCTTTCCTAATTCAAGAAAACCTGAAGCCGCACAATTTCGTCTATGCAGTGCATCTCTTTGAACTAATGAAACAAATAAAACCAATTTAGCTCATCCAATTCGCAATTCTCTAATGGACTATTACAGTAGCTTTAGCGAACATCTAAAACAACGCTTTGGATTCAAGGTATACAAGATACCTGTTTCACTTGGCGCAAGCTGTCCCAACAGAAACACCACCAGCAAGGGATGCACATACTGTGACAATCTGGGATCTGCTTCACCAATAATTCAGAATACTCTCACTCTCCGGGAACAAATAGAAAAAGGTATAAAGTGGGCTGCAACCAGGTTCAAAGCAAAGGGATTCATTGTGTATTTTCAGCCATTCTCCAATACATTTCTCACGCTTCACACTCTCGATGAAGCACTGAAGCTTGCACTCAGCGTTGATCGTGTCGTAGGGATTTCCATTGGTACAAGACCTGATTGTGTGCCTGAAGAAATGTTAGAACTGGTTGCTTCTTATGCGCAACAAACATACCTGTGGATGGAATACGGGCTGCAATCAGCGCATTATAGAACGCTCACCGTAATCAATAGGGGACATACGCTTGCTGATTTCATCGATGCTGTTTTGAGAACAAAACGCAAAAACAACATCCACCTTTCCGCACACACGATCATCGGACTGCCAGATGAAAATCGCAATGATATTATCGAAACTGCAAGGACCGTTGCTTCCCTTCCCCTTGATGGTATAAAAATTCATCTTCTGCATATACTGAAGGGTTCAGACCTTGCAGAAGAATTCCGGGCAGGTACATTTCCCGTACTCTCAATGCATGAGTATGCATCTCTTGTCGTTGACGTTATTGAGCGACTTCCCAGGACCATTCTCATCCAAAGAATCACTGGTGAAGCGGAAAAGAAACGTCTTCTTTCCCCTCAGTGGTGTCTTGAAAAACAGACGGTAATCAATGCAATCCTCAATGAGTTCAAAAAAAGAAACACCTGTCAGGGTGCAAAATACAAATTCGGTCTTTCGTTGTCTGAACTGGAGAGGAGGATATTTGAGAAAATCCCATCTAAACTGGGTTGAGTTAAGCAGGAACAATCTCCTGCACAATATCAGCACTATAAGAAATCTAATTGGAGCAAAGAGAAAATTAATGGCAGTGGTGAAATCTAATGCATATGGTCATGGCATTATTGAAACAGCAAATATGTGTTTGAAGGGAGATATTGACTGGTTTGGAGTCAATTCAATTGAGGAAGGAATAACATTAAGAGAAAATAACATAACCCTTCCTATTCTCATTCTCGGCTATGTCGCTTTACATGATCTCGAGAATGTTGCACATCATAATCTCCGGATGACTGTTTACAATATACAAACAGCAAAGGGGCTTGACGCGTTGGGAAAAACACTGCAGAAGGAAATCCCTGTTCATATTAAAATCGAAACAGGTACAAATAGGCAGGGCGTCCACGGAAAGAATCTGTCTGAACTATTGGATTTTATCAACGGGAGTTCCTCGATAAAACTTGAGGGTATTTCAATGCACTTCGCAAACATAGAGGATACAACAGATCATTCATACGCTCAAGCCCAACTTGATACATTCAGGAAAATTGAGAATGAATTCTTTCCGAACGAATCAACGCTCATCAAGCATGCGGCATGTACTGCTGCAATTCTACTTTTCAAAGAAACGCACTTTGAGATGGTCCGTGGAGGAATTGGCATCTATGGGCTCTGGCCATCTAAACAAACAAAACTCTCCTGTTCAATGAAGGATGAAAATATCCCGGAACTCAAACCGGTGCTTACGTGGAAAACAAAAATTGCTCAAATAAAAAATGTTCTTGATGGTTCCTACATCAGCTACGGCTGTACGTACCGAACGACACGTGATTCAAGAATAGCAGTACTTCCCGTTGGCTACTACGATGGGTATGTACGTGCTTTCTCAAATATATCACATGTCCTCATTAAAGGAAGAAGAGCGCCAATCAGAGGAAGGGTGTGTATGAACATTATTCTCGCAGATGTCACTGACATTAAGGATGTACATCTTGAAGATGAAGTTGTTCTTCTCGGAAAACAGAGAGATGAAGAAATTACCGCAGATTACCTCGCAAACCTCGCTGGAACCATAAACTACGAGATCGTCACCAACATCAACCCAGCATTAAAGAGAAAAATTGTTTAAAAACGTAGCCACGGTTTCTGCACGGTAAATATGTTATGAAATTAGTTGATAGAGAATTAACAGGAAAGATCATTCAAGGCTTCCATGAAGTTCACCGTATTTTGGGACCAGGATATCTTGAGTCAATTTACAGCAATGCTCTTGTTATAGAGCTTCAAAAGGGAAGTATAAAGTGTGAAACAGAGAGGCTTGTCGAGATTTATTATTGTGAAAAGAAGGTTGGTGAGCATCGCCTGGATTTGCTTGTCGAAGACAAAGTTATTGTAGAGTTAAAAGCAGTAAAAGAATTTCATCCTATTCATACTGCACAAATTATTTCGTACTTAAAAGCTACAGGAGTAAAAATTGCCCTTTTGGTTAATTTTAGTAAAGATAAAATTGAGTATAATCGTTTCATTTTATAGTGATTACCAAAGTTTCCCTGTCGGTTCAGAGATTGTTCATCATTATTGGTGCTATGAACTAAAAAAGTAACCGTGGCTAAAAGGTTTAGTTTTGGTGATGTGGAGGGTAACATGAAATTTGAGTTTAACCGTGCAGTAACCGTGGCTAAAAAAAGGAGGGGTATATGAAAGTACTTGTTGTTAGTGACAGCCATGGAGCGCTTGAAAATATTAAGAATCTTTCGAACGCAGCAAGGGAAGAGAACGTAACGAAAATAATCCATCTTGGTGATGATTACGATGATGCGGATTTACTCATTGATAAAAATATTTCTATTGAACGAGTACCAGGTGTGTTTAGCTCATATTACACAGAGAAGGATATTCCAAACAGAAAGATAATCGAAATTGAGGGGTGGAAATTCCTCTTGACCCATACGAGGAATCGACATGAAAACGATCTGACCAATGATTTACGCCCTGAAGACCAGATACGAAATGGTTCTATCGATATTGTACTATACGGTCATACACACGTTTCCGCTATTGGAATAGAAGGTGCAATATATCTCATCAATCCAGGTCATCTTAAATCAGACGATAAACACGGATTTAAACCGAGTTATGCTATTCTGGACATTACAAAGGATTCAATCGATGTTATCATAAAAGAATTGAATACTCAAAATATTCTATTGAGGGAACATATTAAAAGGCAGAAATAAACTTCATGGCGTACTGCTGTTAAAAAGGATATTTAACCATGACAAAGGAAAAATACTGCATTGTGTATGTTACATTTCCTAAAAAACAGATTGCAAAAGACATTGCTAAAATTCTTATTCGGGAAAAACTCATTGCGTGCGCTAACATCTTCAAAATTGACTCACTGTACACCTGGAAAGGAAAACTTGAAGAGGATAGTGAATATAGCGCTTTTTTAAAAACACGCAAAGACCTTTACGCGAAGATTGAAAAGCGAATTTTTGAACTTCATCCTTACGAATGCCCTGAAATTATCCAAATCCCAATAAACAGGGGTTACTCAGATTTTCTCAAGTGGATAGCAGATGAAACAGAGAGGTGAGGTAGCCGCAGGTTTCCACCTACGCTAGTCCCCTACGTTGAAACTTCGGCGGACAGGCTTTGTGAATTTAGGAAATTAAAAAATTACCACTTGACACGTTACAGGTTACATGTTACAACATAAACAATGATAAAATCCTTTAAGCATAAAGGACTCAAGTTGCTCTTTGAAGTTGGGAATAGAAAAGGGATTAGCCCGGAACACGCAAAAAAAATTGCAAGGATATTAGATCGTTTAGATGCTTCCTCTGGTCCAAAAGATATGAATCTTCCGGGATATATACTTCATAAGCTTACAGGAACGGAAGAAGGTAACTGGTCGGTCTGGATAAGCAGAAATTGGAGAATAACTTTTCAATTTGAAGGCAAAGATGCGATAGCGGTTGACTATCGTGATTATCATTAGGAGGTAAATTAATATGATACCTAAAAGAAAACCAACACATCCTGGAGAAGTTTTATTGGAGGATGTTATTAAACCCTTGGGGCTTACAATAACTGAGGCTGCAAAGGGTTTAGGTGTTAGCCGAAAAGCTCTCTCTGAATTGGTTAACGGCAGGTCGGATTTAAGTCCTCAAATGGCGGTAAGAATAGCAGAAGCAACCAACACAAGTCCTGAGAGCTGGCTTGATATGCAGTCAAAACTGGACTTGTGGAAAGCCCTGAAAAACAAGCCGGATAATATAATTAGCTTTTCGCAAAAAGCAACTATTTGAAATCTACATTCCTTTTTTAGGTTATTCGAATCGACAGTTTGGTATACTGGTTAATCAGTTAATTAGTAACAAGAGAAGCTACAATATATACATGCCCTACATGTTAAACAATTTGACAGATTATTATCTTCTAAATTTAGCTTATTGCCTCACTGGAAATTTGAGAGAATGTCTGGAGTGGTTTATTGGATGAGACAGATGGGACGTAGTTAAAGTCCGCTAAAGGGAGGGAATGAATTATGGAGCTGGCAAAATATCTTGAAAGAAATTACATTATTGCAGATGGTGCAATGGGAACCACGCTGTACAAAAAAGGTTTCTCGTCAAAGAAACCTTTTGCTATGGTAAACACCGACAATCCGGGGCTTATTATGGAAATCCATACAGAGTTCGTAGAAGCCGGAGCAGAACTTCTTGTAACCAATACCTTTGATGCAAATATATTTAAGCTCGATCCATATGTCGATTTTAAGGGCATCAGGGAAGTCAATAAAAAAGGAGCCGAGTTAGCTAAAAAGGTTGCCGGTGATCGTAAATGGGTTGCGGGGTCAGTTGGTCCATCCGGTAAAACATTCTCTCTCCTTGAGCAAGATGAAAAAGAATGGTTTAAGGAAAGCCTTATCGAGCAAGTTGAAGGTCTTATTGATGGCGGTGTAGACGCTCTCCTTGTTGAAACGCAGATAGGAATAAATGAAGCTCTCTTCACCATTGATTCAATAGAAAAAAGCAGAAAAGGCGTTCCCATTATTCTCTCATTCACTTTTACTGAAGGCTTGAGAACTCCTTCAGGTGAAACGGTTGAAAAAGTCATCGATGCATCAAAAGACCTCTCGCTTCTCGGTATAGGAGCAAATCATGGCATCGGACCACTCCAGTTCTTGGAGCTCATGCCGCTTTTTCTTGAGAAAACTAATGCACCAGTTTGCTTTATGCCTAATTCAGGTGTTCCCCGCTACATCGATGGAACCTTCGTATTCCCCGCGTCAAGTGAACACTTTGCGAGATATGCACGCGAATTCATAAAAAAAGGTATCAAAATCGTGGGTGGTTGCTGTGGAACTACACCAGATTATATACATTTGCTTGTTTCTATGCTTAAATCTAAATCTGGAAGATCCCTTCATTTTCTCTTTGTTGAAGAAGAGGAAGTAGAGACACAGGAAGTTGCTGTAAAAGAGAAGGTTAAAAACATTGTTGAAGAACAGATCAATTCGAAATCACTTGTTGTTGTTGAAGTCTCTCCCCCAAAAGGTGCATATATTAAAAAAAGCATTTCATGGATCGAGAAAATCAAAGAATTTGGTGTTGACGCAGTAAGTATTCTTGATTCTCCAATGGCAAGAGTGCGTATGAATCCCGTTGCCTTCTCGCACCTTGTGAAAGAGAGAGGTCTCGAATCAATACCACACTTCGCCCTGAGGGACAGGAGCCTGACGAGAATCCAGTCTGATCTCATCGCTGCCTGTGCGCTCGGATTGGATAACATCTTTGCCATTTCAGGAGATCCCCCTTCTCTCGGTGACTACCCTCAATCAACAGCCGTATACGACATTACATCTCCGGGACTTATAAAACTTATCAAACTGCTGAATACGGGAAAAGATTTTGCCGGAAATGTGTACACAAATCCGACTTCCTTCTATGTCGGAGCAGCAATCAATCCTTCTCCCCCTGATTTAGAAAAAGAAATCGCCAAGATAAACGAAAAGATTGAAGTTGGGACAGATTACTTTGTTACTCAACCACTTTTTGATTCTAAAACATTATTTGGTTTTACTGAAAAGGTCAATCTAAAAAATGTTCCACTTGTTCTCAACATCTTTATTCCGAAAAGCAAAAAACAGTTTGAATACATTGCACATGAGGTTCCGGGCATTCAAGTTCCAGAAAATATAATGAAGATGGTTGAGGAAAAAGAAGATTGGTTGTCATTCCTTCAGGATGAACTCGTCAAGGTTCTTGTGGAGTTAAAACCTATTATCTCCGGGCTCTACGTCGCTGTTCCGCGAGGAGGAACTGCATATCTCCGTCCTTTCATGGAGGAAATTAAAGGAAAAAAATGGGGGCTGTAGAAGGATGATCCATGGTACATTAAAAAATAACCTGCGGAAGAGATTGCTCTTCCTTGACGGAGCGCTTGGGACTGAATTATTCAAAAGAGGCTTTAGCGAATTCCCTCCAGAAGAGTACCTCCTCCGTGAGCCAAACGCTATTTTCGAAATACAAAAAGATTACGTTAAGGCAGGATGCGATATTCTCTTAACTGCTACGCTTGGAGCGAATCCATTAAAACTCCAATCAATCGGTCTCAAGGACAAAATGGAAGAAATAAACGAATGCGCAACGGATATCGCACATAAGGCAGCAGAATCGAAAACCCTTATTGCCGGAAATCTTGGACCTTCCGGGGAACTTTTTTCGCCATCTGGAAACCTGACATTCTCCCGCGCGTATAACTGCTTCTACGAAGAAATCAGGGTTCTTAATAAAAACATTGATTTGTTTATTCTTGAAACCTTCTCAGATATTCGAGAACTCAAAGCTGCCATTCTTGCAATTAAAGATATTGCGCCGGGAACCTTCATAATAGCAAACTTAACCTTCGACAAAAATGGCAGGACACTTATCGGAACCGACCCGACCGGTTTTGCTCTTGCTTTCGAGGATTTAGACGTTGATGCACTCGGCATAAACTGCTCATTGGGTCCGGAAGAGATACTTCCTATTTTCCAGGAGCTTTCACGGATGACAACAAAATTTCTCAGCATAAAGCCCAATGCAGGATTACCTAAAATTATTAATGGAAAAACAGTTTATAGGATGGAACCCATAGAATTCGTAAAATATGGAGAGGATTTTCTTGAGCTCGGAGCAAACTTTATTGGTGGATGTTACGGAACAGGCCCAGAACATATCCGAATGCTTGTGAAAAGATTGGGAGGACGAAAACCAATAAAACGAAAGAACGAACCCTTAATTGGCATTTCTTCCTTAACAAAAAATATCATTTTCGTTCCGAATTCTCCCCCCACCATCATCGGCGAACGTATCAATCCAACGGGTAAAAAGAAGATGACAGAAGATATAGAGAAAGGAGCTACAGTTGCAATCAGGAACGAAGCGAACAAACAGGCTGATACAGGAGCAGCGATACTTGACCTCAATCTCGGTATGGAATCAGGAATAAGAGAAGACTGGGTGAAAAATCTTGTTACGAAGCTTCTCGCTTCTCCAGGTCTCCCTCTCTCATTAGACCTGAGGAGTGAAAATCTTATAGAGGCAGCTCTTCAGGAGTATGGGGGCAGACCCCTTCTCAATTCCATAATAATTGAGGATATGGAACGTAAGGTCAAACTCCTTATCCGATATGGAGGTATGGCAGTATTCTTGCCCATCGATGAAACTGGTATTCCCAAAACCGCAGAAAAGAGAGCAGCACTGGCGAAGCGGGTAATAAATTACCTGGATGAGATGGGATTTAATAAAAATAGAATCCTATTCGACCCCATTGTTATGAGCCTTGCAACCGGTAATGACCCACGCATAACCCTTGAAACACTCAAATCGTATAAGAAACTCGGTCTCCTGACTGTTCTCGGACTATCCAATATCTCACACGGTCTTCCCCATCGTGCAAGCATAAACAAATATTTCCTCAATCTATGTGTGGATATTGGGCTTGATGCCGTTATTATGAATCCACTCGAAAAAGAAACGGTTACTGATTTAGACCTCTCCCCTGTTTTCTCAGGCAAAAAAGAAATTATGGCATTTCTTAAGGAAACAAAGATTGAAAAGAAAAAAGAGAGCTCCTCCAGAGAAGAGAAGAAAGAGGATAGGATTCTTAGTACAGTAATTGCTGGAGATAAGGATAAGGTGCTCGACCTCATAAATGGTCTGCTTAAAAAAATGAGTTATGAGAAGGTTATAGAGGATGTTTTACGACCCGCATTGGACCAAGTGGGCAAATTGTATGAGAAAAGAGAAATTTTCCTTCCCCAGCTTATTATGGCAGCAGAGACTGCACAGACTGCATTTGGGTTTATTGAAAAGAAATTTACAAAGAAGAAAACAGAAGAAGGAGTCATCATTATTGCAACGGTCAGGGGAGACATCCACGACATTGGAAAAAACATCGTGGCAATGATGCTCAAAAATGCGGGGTTTGATGTTACTGACCTCGGTAAGGATGTTCCTTCTAAGGATATTGTCAAGATTGCAAAGGAAAATAATGCAGATGTTATTGCCCTGTCAGCTCTAATGACAACTACAGCTTTGAAAATGAAAGAAGTAATAGAGTTGACAAGAAAGAAGGAAGTACCGACAAAGGTAATTATTGGCGGCGCCTGTATAACAAAAAAATTCGCAGATGACATCGGCGCCGACGCCTACGCAAAAGACGCCTCCGAAGCAGTAAAAGAAGTAAGAAGGTTAATGGGTAAGAAATAGCCCTTTGTAAATCGAAAGGCAAAGTCGAAGGATCAGCCTGCGTTGGTAAGGATAAAGTTAAATTAAAAAGTGAAGATAACAGATAATAGAAAAATCCTTTTACTCGAGGCTTTGCGAAGCAGAGCAGATGTCTATAGCCACATTGGGAACTATGATAAAGGTATAGCAGATTGCAGGCATGCAGTCGCCTTTTGTGAGCAAGAGCTTTCGGACTCGCAGCTCAGACCGGAAATTATGATTGAACTTGCATGGATGAGCTTGTTAGCGAAAAGTGATTATACTGATGCAGAGAAAGTTATTAACGATGCTCTTCAAAAAATTGACACGAAAAAAGACCCCAGGATTTTTGCCGGCTGTTTAAACATTCTTAGCAATAGCTCTTACCGACGAGGGAATTATGACACTGCACTAAAAAGCTACAAAAAAGCACTGGCAATTTATGAGAAATTAAACGATAAAAATGGCATCGCGACGCTGAGTGGTAACATTGGAAACGTATATAATGATAAAGGCGAATTTAAGACATCTCTGAAATATTACAAAAGGGCTTTAAACATATCAAAGGAACAAGATGATAGAGTAGGTATTGGCATCGCCTATAACTCTATCGGAAGTGTATATTTGCATATGGAAGAATTCAATACTGCGCTAAAATATTGTAAAAGATACCTCGCCCTCTCAGAGGAAAGTGAATATAAAATGGGAGTTGGAGTTGCTGCGAATA
>CBDUQV010000002.1:0-30532 GCA_965369615.1 uncultured bacterium
GGGATTGCCCTTTCAGGTTTTCATGCAAAATATTTCGGCATAAAAAGGGCGAAAAAACACATTCTCAAAGACATTGAATTACTTGAAAAAACCAGACCAACCGCTGTTAATCTCTTCTGTGCCCTGAAAAGAATGAAATCATTGGTTGACAATCACAAAAACAATGATTCAGAAAAACTGTTCTTTCTTCTCTTAAAGGAATCGAAAAAAATTCACCATGAGGACAAAGAGCTCTGCAGAAAAATAGGTGAATACGGTGCGACATTAGTTCCTCAAAAGGCCTCTGTTATGACACATTGCAACGCGGGAGCGCTTGCTACGGGGGGATGGGGAACAGCACTTGGTGTCATCTATGCTGCAAAAAAGAAAGGAAAAAAAGTTCACGTCTATGTTGGAGAAACGCGACCATTACTGCAGGGTGCACGTTTAACCGCCTGGGAGCTTGAAAGAAATAAAATCCCCGTAACAATCCTCGTTGATAGCGCCAGGGCAGCCCTGCTTCGAAACAGTGTTATTGATCTTGTTATTGTTGGTGCCGATAGAATTGCTGCTAATGGTGATACTGCAAATAAAATCGGTACCTATCCCCTTGCAGTGCTTGCAAAAAAACATTCGGTTGATTTTTATGTGGCAGCTCCGTCAACCACCTTTGATACATTAGTACAAACGGGCAATGATATAACAATAGAAGAGCGTGCAGCAGATGAAGTTAGAACTTTTAAGGGAATGAAAACGGCGCCCGTTTCAGCGTCTGTATTCAATCCTGCCTTCGATGTAACACCGCATACACTCATATCGGGAATCATAACAGAGAGGGGAATACTCAATAAACCATATATGAAGAGCATCAGAAAGTATATTAAATCCACGGAGTAAAAAAGAAGAAGCAAAATTACAGAACGGAAATGAAAAAAACGATTTCCCAATTATTCTCCAGGCATTATAGAGTCATCTTCTTATTGCTGTTCTTTTTTTCTATCCCCGCTCTCACCCGAGCAGTTGAAGGACTGCACGTTGACATTAAATACCCAATAACTTCACCTCTGGAATTATTCGCGGACATCAAACAGTGGCAATACGAGAAAAGCAGCCCTCAGATTTTCAACCCTTATTTTTCCATTTCAGGGAAAACTGATGTACATATGCGGTACAACACCACACTCCTTGCTGGATTTTCCTACCGTAATACACAATATCTTGTTTCAGCAACAGATGAGCACCTCACGCTGTTTGATAACATGAGAACAAAATCTTTTCAGACATCATTTGGTTATAATGAAGATTCAGTTTTTGTTGCTTATAAAAAATCATCATGGTATGGATACGAAAAGGATATCCTTTCAACTGGAGCACACGTCGTAACCGAAGGGAGAGGTTATCTTGGAGAAATATCACTTCGTACAAACCGTTTCAACACAATGAGTGACTACACTATCTCATCTACATATCACAAATTTTACGGTTATGCAAACCTTCTATCATTTGAACTTGCTTATGCTCAATCTCCATATTTTATTGATAAAGAAAAAACAAGTAGGTTGAATCTCAAAGATAGGTTTGCATACAAGGATTATCTATTTATCATTCCCGGGATACAGGCTGAATTCCTTTCTCAGAACCTTTTCACTCCTTTTATCCAGACAGTATACCTGATAAACAAGAATGTTTCGATTTCAATGTATATTACAGGACAAGCCTTTGAAAATAGTACAAAAAAACCGTACGAGCTTCCCTATTTAACAGTGAGCGATTCATTGAAGACACCCCTTAATCTGTTTTCGGCAACATTCTTGCTTTCAGGAATGGCTGACACATCAATGAGTCTTTATCTGCAGGCATCTGCAAAAAAAGTAAAAAATCCGATTTTCGCCTTTGACCATAATGAATATTTCCTAACATATGAGAATCTTGACACCACCATCATTATTACACAATTACACGTCAATGGCGCAATTTCAAGTTCTCTATTCTCTTTTCAACCATGTCTTACATTCACCAATACTCCTTTCTACAATGACCGACTCCCCTATTTCCCACTATTGCAATTTTCATTGGATTTTAAACTCAACCCCGCAACACCGCTATCATTGATTAATAATATATCATTCAACGGGATTTCATACGATGGAAGTGGGAGAAAAATTGAACCGTACTACGTGCTTTCATCATCACTTGAATTACATGTAATGAAACATGTTTCACTGCATATTGGTGCCCGTAACATCAATGATAATCAAAAACGATTTATTGGAAATGTTTACTTCCCTGGTAGAATTATTAACACAGGATTGGAAATAACCTTCTGATAAAAATGAGTTTATTTACAAAACAAGAACGATTCATTATTCTTTTTCTCATCTTCACCTTCCTCCTCGGAAGCTCTCTTTACCTGCACAAATTTAACCATCCATCATTTGCGCCCGCATACATCATTGATGACTTTGAGAAAAAAGTGAGGAAAGAAAATCTTTTATCAACATCAATTAACTACAATTTACCGCTTCCAGAAAAAGAGACACCTCGCAGGTGGTTAAAAAAGGAACTCCCCGAAAAAAAAATAAACATTAATAATGCACCTCTAACCGAATTAGTAAAACTCCCGGGAATTGGTCCGGCGTATGCTCAAAAAATCATTACATACAGAGAAAAACAGGGTGGTTTTAAATCCCCTATGGAGATAAAAAATATCAAAGGTATTGGAGAAAAAAAGTTCGAGAAGATGAAAAACTTCATTACGGTTGAATAAACATGAATCCCTTTCCGTTCGAAACACTTCTCCAGCAAAATCTTATAGCATTCAAGAATAAAAAAGATAATTCACTGATTTTTTCTCATCCTGCCAAATACACAATATTATAAATACTTTAAAACGATCGGGTCGAGAAGAAACTATTATCTTGGTAGATAACCCTTTTTAATGGATTCTTCGATAAGATCCTTCGCGAATTTCCAGAGTGAAGGTGAACCTTCTTCAATGTGTTTGTTTCGATCAAAAACCATATCACTGGAAACACTGTTTTCTTTCCAGGCAAACCCTTTTGTGTAATAATTATGCAAGAGAGGTTGCAGTCTATCAAGGGATGCAGCAAAACGGGCTTCTGGAGTCTTTCTTTCCTCAAACTCCTCCCACAGGGCTCTGAATCCCTGCATTTGATCCTCAGGTAAAATACTGAATAATCGTTCTGCTGCCTTCCGCTCTTTTTTTACTCTTTCCTTCTGTCCCTGTTGGTCATAACAGAATGTATCTCCCGCATCAATCTCCACAATGTCATGGATGAGTACCATCTTAACGACGTGTAAGATATCTATCTTCTGCTGCTCTGCATATTCGGAAAGTAAAAGCGTCATAATTGCCAGATGCCATGAGTGTTCGACGTCGTTCTCATGTCTCGAGTTATCCATGATATATGTTCGCCTGAGGATGCACTTCAATTTATCAATTTCTACAATGAAGTTAATTTGCTTTTTAAACCTTTCTTCATTCATAAGATGTATTTCCCTCCTGTTTTGCTTCTTCCTTATTTTCCTTCGCTATCTCAATTGCCCGTCTGAGTGCATGGATCCCAGCAACAATAGCACTCCTGCCTGCATTCGTATCACCATAGTCTGACAGAAAATAATCCCACGCACTCAGATAGAATTGCGAATAATCACGTACAAGCTGCTTCTCTCCCACTATTTTCAAAGCCTCTACAATGCTTGTTCTATTAATGCCCCAAGCTTCATCGTATGATTTACCCCTTATGCTGAGAACCCGAGAGCCAATGGGTGAAATATGCCAGAGGAGATTTCTCAATGCCTGAAACAAATACTTTGACGGTCTGTCAATAACATACAGCGGATACTCAGAAAGAAATGCCTCCTCGTCCAATAATCGCCGGCAATCAATAGACTGCAGCCTCTTTAGTGCAGACTTCTCAGCCGGAGGATATGGTTTCCCATGCAAAACGGTGATCGTATTAGACGGAGAAGGCACAAAATCCTTGCTTTTTAAAAGAGGATTGAGCATGAGCAATTGTGGTCGAGGAAAATGAATTGCTTCAGGTACGCTTGAAAAGTACCGTTCTTCGACCTGCGCCTGAATAGCAAGGGCTTGCTCTGTTGTTCCAAAGTACTGCTCAACCAGGGTATCCTCCGCAAAAAGAAGGTGGATATCAATATCACTGATTTCCGGTACGTAATCAAGGAGAGAATCCCACTCTTTCTGTCCTGAACCCTTAAAATAGATTCCTGTAATCCCGGATTCCGGAATGGTTCCAAGCAGCACTTCTATAAAAGCATCGAGCATGCATTGTATCTCTTTTCTAAGAACTCCCTTACGGGGATATGAACTATTCCACATTGTTTCTTTATTATCTAATTTCATCTTATCTCGATCCCGCTTCATCCCGTGCAGCAGAACACGTTAGATGATCCTTTATTTCTTCCTTTATGCACCGTACCTTAGATTCATTCAAACACCTCTATCATATCCTTTCTGCAAAACACTATTGTTCTGTCACGCAAATAGCTTTACAGTACTTGTCATAGAGAAAGGATTACTCAGAATGACACCTTTTTCAAACCTCTCCTCAAGAAAAGCGAAGGAATGACAGTAAAGATAATGAAGATACATTACACTATGATTGCATTTTTTCCGCTCACATTTTCGATTCGCAAAAAATAGTCGCGTGATTGTATCAAATTCATAAAAACGTGTCAACAAATTAATCCGCGTAACGCATAAACTCAGAACTGGTGAGGAATAAGGGAGTTACATTATTGTACATTATTTAGAAAAACTAATGCGCATCTTCTGCAAAATATAAGCCAAACCATATACTAACAATCCAACAGGGTACATATAATAGCGAAAATTATCCCCGAGATGGAAAATTCTCGTAACAATCGCAGGGCAAAATAAAATAACGGATGCAATAAGAAAGAGCGGGATTTCATACCAGCGATTCCTTACAATAAACCAGCCTTGAACAGCATTGGTGAAGGCGAAGGCTCCAAAAATTGCCATTACAAATATGAGACATGCTTGCGCTAAACTGTTGACACCAACAAGCACCAGTTCTGCATTAAACACAAACATAAAGGGGATAACTGCCGTTCGTAAATCATAGATAAATCCTTGGATACCGGTAGCGATCGGGCTTGATTTTGCAATTGCTGCTGCTGCATATGCTGCAAGTCCCACCGGGGGAGTATCGTCAGCAAGGATACCGAAATAGAAACAAAAAAGGTGTGCTGCAATTGCAGGAATTGCAATTACAGGACTACCTGAACTCAACTTTATGATTATCGGAACGGTAATGGATGCCATGACAATATAGGTAGCTGTTGTCGGCAGCCCCATCCCGAGTATTAAACTTGCTATTGCAGTAATTACAAGAAGTAAAAAAATGTTGCCACCGGATAGTATCTCCACAATCTGAACAATCATACTCCCGATTCCCATATTAATAATGCCAACAACAATGCCTGCGGTGGCAGTAGCGAGTGCAACGGAAAGCATATTTTTTGAACCCGCAATTAACCCACTTCCGATCGTTTTTACAATAACGCTGACGGTCTTTTTAACGGTGCATCTCTCCCTAACAAGATTCACGAATTCCTTGACAATAATAATCATCATGAGAACAACAATCGCATTGAACGCTGCGAGTTTCGGAGAGTGCCGCATAACCATCAATTCATATATCAGAGTAACAAGAGGAATAAGATAGTAGAATCCTTGCTTTAAAACACCAAGAAATCTTGGAATATCAGCTTTTGGCAGACCTTTCATCCCTAACTTCGATGCTTCAAGATGCGTGATATAGAACAGGGCAAAATACGAAACGAAAGCCGGAATTATGGCAGCCTTTACAACATCAAGATACGGTATACTCATATATTCAGCAATAATAAACGCTGCAGCACCCATAATGGGTGGCATCAACTGACCATTGGTACTTGCAGCCACCTCCGTAGCTGCGGCAATCTTCGAAGGATAGCCAACCTTCTTCATTAGAGGTATGGTAAATGTCCCTGTCGTTACAACATTTGCTATGCTCGATCCGGAAACAAGACCGGTCAGACCACTTGACACAACAGCTGCTTTTGCAGGACCACCTTTGAATCTACCAAGCAATGAGATTGCAAGGTTGTTATAAAAATGACCGGCTCCTGCCCTTTCAAGCATTGAACCGAGCAAAACGAACAGAAAAACCGTATTGGCAGATACATCGAGAGGAATGCCATAAATACCTTCTGCTGACAGCGCAATCTGACTAACAAATTTCTGAACGGAAACACCCCGAAAAGCAAAAATGGAAGGCATGTATGGACCAAAGAAAGCATAGAAGGTGAACAAAATTGCAATAATTGAAAGTGCAGACCCTATAGCTCGCCGGGATGCTTCAAGTACTAGAACAATGAGAATGCAGCTGAAAACAATGTCTCGGCTGCTCGGTACTCCCGCGCGCATCGATATGCCCTCCCAATCAAATACAATATACAAAGCTAAAAAACAGATAATACCGGCCAGGATAAAATCAACAGTCGATGTATTTCTTGAAAAACGTATATCCTTTTTTCGCTTTGAAAGGGGAATGGTAAAGAAAACGAGCACTGCAGCAAATGCAAGATGGACTGCCCTGATTGTAATGCTATCTAAAATTACGAAACGCGGTAAGGCAAGTTGGAAAATCGCCCACCCAATGGCAATAGAGCCAACAATGTACTTCTTAATTGTATTATCATTCTCAGAACTTAGCACCACTTCAATTATCTGGTAACAGAATTTAATCGATTATATATTGAACATCTATCAATGTATCAATTCCTATCTCTTTATAGTACTTTAAAGCACCTTTGTGGAGCGGCGCAGTAAGTCCCTCAAGCATGTTTTCTCTGGATAAAAGAGTGTACGCGGGATGAAGCGTTCTGAATTCCTCTAAATTCTCAAATACTTCCTTTGTTATGGCATAAACTATGTCCTCGTCAATGTTTTTTGAAGTAACGAGTGTCGCTTTAACACCTATTGTAACTATGTCTTCGTTGTTGAGTGCGTAAGGATAGTACGAATGCGAGATGATCGATTTTGCATAATAGGGATATTTTTCAAGCATTTTATCAATGCTGGCTCCTTCAATTGGTACAATATACACCTTGATTCTTCCTGATGTAGCTTCCTTAATGGTACCTGCAGGATGTCCAACCGTAAAGAAAAAACCATCAATTCTTTCATCCTGAAGCAAACCAGGTGCTTCAATTGCTTTTACGTGCTCGGCATGAAAGTCATCTTCATCCAATCCCACCGCACAGAGCACATCTTTTGAATTTTGTAGTTGTCCTGAACCCGGATTTCCCATATTGATTCTTTTACCCTTCACGTCACGAAGATTCCCGATGCCGCTTTTCTGCGACACAATGAGCGTGATTAATTCCGGATGGATTGAAAATACTGATCGTAAACCTGCTTGCTTTCCTGATCGAGACCATTCTGCCAACCCATTGTATGCCTGAAACTGCCTGTCTGACTGGGCAATGCCAAACTCAAGGTCTCCATTCATAACACCGTTAATATTGAAAACCGACCCACCCGTGGATTCAACGGTGGCTTTAATTTTGTATTCATCATACTTGTTGTTAATCATACGACTTATTGCGCCACCCGTTGGATAGTAGACTCCTGTCACTCCCCCCGTACCGATAGTTACAAACCTGGTCTTCGGTTTCTTACATCCACCTAAAAAACTGATAATTATTATAACTATCAAAACAAGGATTTGTCTCCTTTTCATACAGTCCCTCCTCACTATTTTATTGGTTCTCCATTATACAAAAACCAGTATGTTACTTCTTATAGAACACGTTCGGAAGCCTGTCAAGAAATTTCATCGTAACCTTCTTAGACCTTGAGTTGAAGTACAGTAGATCTTAAGATAATTAAATCGAAATCCTGAAAAAAGAAGTTACGCTCTATAATTGGTAATCACCTTTGCAGCCTCTACAGAACTACCGATGGAAACAGGGATATTCCACCCCTTCCTCCGTAATTCCCTGAGAACCCTCATATGATAAGGAAGTATAAACTCAACTTCATCAAGATCCTCTTTCTCCAGAAGAATATCTTTCTTCTCTTTGAACACAAGCTTACCCTTTCTGAATACCACTATTTCATCACATACATCGAAAAAACGTTCCAATTCCTGTGTTATTATTATAACCGTCTTTTTCTCGCTTACCAACTGATGAATAAGTACCGAAATCTTTTCTCGCCCTTCAAAATCAAGCCCGGCTGTTGGTTCATCAAATATGTACCACGAGGGTTCACATACAGCGACAGAAGCAATAGCCAACTTTCTTTGCTCTCCCGACGAAAGCCCGAAAGGTGAATTATATCGGAATGTATTATACGGCAGCCCGGCACGATTGAGCACATCCCTCACTCTTTTTTCGATATTATCCAGGCAACGCAATACAGGACCAAACGACACCTCTTCTTCAACAGTATCTTTGAAAAACTGTTCTTCCGGAAATTGAAATGCAAATCCGATTTCCCTTTGAAAGAATGACTGCGATTTCACCGCATTCTCTATATCGATAGTCCCTGCCGTTGGCTTAACAAGCCCCTTTAATAAGAGTGCAATTGTTGTTTTACCGGAACCGCAAGGACCGGTAATGAGATAACATCTCCCTTGCTCAAACGCTAAAGATATTCCTCTGAGTGCATTCCTCTCTTTAGTCAATCCTTTATTATAGCAAAACCAAACATCTCTGAATAGAATTCTCATAATCAGTGAAAAAATTATTGTTTTTTCGAATCCACTATCAATTTGCACAGGGATTCAACACGGGGAATATCTTTGCCGTGATACAAACAACCAGTCTGCAGGATATCCAAAAATATCATTTGAGGAGTCTGGTACATCTCTGTTTCAATTATGTCGTTTTTATCCACAGGTCCGGTAAGAGTACCGTCTCCTAAGATGTACACCTTATCTCCCAGGATGATATCAGATGGGAATTGAGAGATAAGAATGATGGAAACCGTTTTTCTTAATCTGAGAATAATCTCTCTAATCATCGCTCTCGAGGAAGGGTCAAGAAATGTTGTTGGCTCATCAAGAATCAGGAATTGCGGTTGAAGTATCATAATAGATGCAATCGCAACCTTTTGTTTTTCACCACCAGAAAGCATGTGCGGCGATCGATATCGTATATTTTCAAGTGAAAATAGTTTTATTATTTCTTCAACCCGAGAACGCATCTGTTTGTTTCTAACACAACAGTTCTCAAGTCCAAAAGCGAGTTCCCTCTCAACAGATGTCGTAATGAACTGATTTTCCGGGTTCTCAAAAACAATACCAATATTCCTTTTTGCAGTCTCAAACTGTTCGTAATCAGTACACGCAATCCCATTAATAACCACCATGCCATTCTGTGGCGCAAGCATACCGGAAAGGAGCAACGCCAGGGTGCTCTTTCCAGAACCGTTTTTGCCGGTAATAACGACAATTCCCTTATTTTCTACGGTAAAGGATACATGGTGTAAAACATTTTTCTCCGCGTAGCTAAAACTTACATTTTCAATCGTTATCATTCTTTTTTATCTCATAAGAATATCGAGTGTTAATCCTTTAATTTTGCTTCTGCTGGCGCCCTGAACCACTTTAGTACTTGCTCAACCATGTCCGTCGAATTTCTTACATTTCCGCAGTACTCTGCATAATCGTGCACCTGCCATGATTCACAACATAGGGCAAATGTGCATGAAGAACTAAATGGAAAAACCCATCAATGGGTAACTATTTATGATTCTCTTTGCAGATATGAGGTACTATGCCATTTATTTAACGTGCAACAAAACGTGTGTAGTTTGTCTATCTGCAACCCTCAACACGCAGAAATAGACACCCGGTGAAACCGGATCCCCTTTCTCATTCATCCCGTCCCAGATAACCTGGTAATAGGGAAATTGAATAACCGGGAAATTTTTAACTACCCGTCCACATATATCGTAGATACTCAGTGAAGTGTTTATTTTTCTGTTTTCCGATGAAAAAACTCGGATTTTCACTGCCTTCGTGAAGGGATTGGGTGAAGTATATACCACTAACCTTTGTGAACAGGGGGTTGGATGAATTATTTCCTCTACCCCAACTGTTCCTGAGTCAACAAAATCTGCATAAATATCACTATTCGTAATCCCCAATCTGGCATCCTTCCAGGCAATCATAAATCTTTCTGTGTTGCACGAAACAAACGGCTGTTCCTGATTCCCTGTTTGTGTACAAATCGCAACTGCTATTGTGTCAATTACATATCCAAATGGTGAAATTCTCCGTCCATAAATATCCGCATTACCAGAACCAAAATCGGTCCAGGTAGCAAAGTAAAGGTGGTTAAGAAAAGTTATCGATGAATTAAGCTGATTCCCCGCTGACGTATCAATGGGAATACCATTTGTATCGATCACGATTCCATCCGGTGTAACCCTGGCTGCCCACTGGTCGTATTCCGGTGCAGAAAGCCGTGCATCATCCCATATTACCATATAGTTTGAACCGTCAAAAGAAATTCCTGGACGGAATTTTGAAGCATCTCCTGTCGAGATAGCAATTGGCGTGGAGTCAAGAACAGTACCATCAACGGCAATTCTCGCACCACACAAATTAAAACCGTTGTTTTCATATGCAGTCCACACAACGAAAAAGTTGTTTCCATCAAATGCTACATTTGCAGAAAGTTGAAGAGCGGAATCAGGATGAATGGGAAAACCAATGTCAAGAACGCTTCCATCAGGCAATACACGAGCATAATAGATATCAGAAAACCCTGCTCTATTATCAGTCCAGCATACCAGGTAAATACCATTACCGAATGCGATAGATGGTGAAGCCTGAACCAGAGTATCATCAGAAATTACAATGGAATCAAGAACAACACCCTGTGGGGTCACACGGACCCCGTGAATATCACCGAACCCTCAACACCCGAATTGCCAAGCAACAAGGTAGTTTGTCCCATCATACGCAACAACGGGATTAATCTGCTCATCATTTTCAGCCAATAAAGCAAACCCATCAGGATCCAGAACCGTTCCTGATTGAGAAATTCGCGCACCATAGATAACATCAAGCGAATCCCTTCCATCCGTCCATACAACTAAATAATTCGTGCCATCAAATGCTATTGAAGGTCCGTATTGATTCTCCATTTCATCGCATATAATGAATTCCGTATGGGCGCAAAGCGGCAGCAACGTAAGCAGACATACAAAAATTGCAAGTACTTTCATCACTACTCTCCTTATTTTATCAGGAGTATTTTTTTCTCAATATGAATTCCACCATCTTTAAAAACAGAGAAATAGACGCCTGAAGGAACTTCATTTCCTAAATTATCTGTTCCATCCCAGAATACAGTGGTGATAAGCGAAGATTGAGGAGTGAAAAGTGAAAAGGATTTTACCAAATTCCCCTGTATTCCATAAATATTTAATTCAATTTGCCCTATGTTTTTTCCTGTGCCCTGTATCCTTTGCGCTCTACCGGACAGGGAAATTATGATCTTGGTGGTAGTGCTGAAAGGATTTGGATTGACGGTAAGAGACATTTTCTTAAAAAGTGTATTAGAGATTTTTTCTTCTTCAACCACCGCACCTGCTGTATCAATGAATGTTGCATAAATATCAGAATTTTCGTAACCCAACCTACTATCACTCCACGCGACGCAATACTTATCGATACCACGAAGTATCGATGGATTAAGCTGTTGACCTGCAGCGCTCGAGATTGGAATCGCCACCGAATCAACAACATCTCCCGAAAGAGATATTCTCTTGCCAACAAGATCAGCTTCAGCAGATTGATCATCTGTCCATACAGCGAAAAAGTAAGGCGGGAGAAACGAAATAGATGGAGTGAATTGATATCCCGGTGAAGTGTCAACTGCAATTCCAGCGGTATCAATAAGAATACCATCAGTGGAAACCCTGGCTGCCCATTCATCGTACTCAAATCCGGTGAGACGCGCATCATCCCATATTGCCATATAGTTATCACCACCATATGCCATTGCAGGATTATACTTGGCTTCTACCGAAGAGGTGATCACGATAGGAAAAGAATCAAGAATTGCTCCGGAAACCGAAATCCTCTTTCCGAATACACCAAACTCACTTGCGCCGAAACCAACCCAGACCACAAAAAAGTTGTTTCCATCAAAGGAAGAAACAGGTGAGATTTGATTCGTTGAATCATCATTTATAGGGAAACCATTAGTTTCGATAACAGAGCCATCTGGCAATACCCGGGCACAATAAATCGCCGGAAACAAACCCCTTTTATCAATCCATGAAACAAGGTAAACACTGTCAGCGAACGTAATGTTTGGCGACAATTGATCATACAGGTCATTGCAGATAATTATCGAATCGAGCGTTATGCCTTCCTGGGTCACACGGACCCCGTGGATATCACCGAATCCTCAGCAGCCGTACTGGTATACAACCAGGTAATTTTCTCCATCAAACGATACTGAAGGATGATTCTGCTCATCAAGTTCTTTCAGTAATTGAATTCCACCAGGGTCAAGCACAATACCCGACTGTGTCACCCTCGCTGCATACAGTTCACTCTTCGCACCCCTCCCGTCACTCCATACTACAAAATAATTGGTGCCGTCAAATCCCACTTCCGGTTCGAATTGAACTCCTGGTTCACTGCAAACAATAAACTCACCGTTTAGAAAAAGGGAAAATAACAATAACAGAAATATACTTAAAGAGCACATTTTCATTGTTCCTCCAGAGTTTCTGTTTTCTTTACTGAATCATTGGTGTCCAGATTTTGTTCTTCTTTGCAGTTTCAATAGCACTATCATAGCCGGCATCTGCATGACGAACAACTCCTGAGGCGGGATCATTGCTAAGCACTCGCTGCAATTTTTTGGCTTGCTCATCAGTTCCATCAGCAACGATAACCATACCTGCATGAATCGAATAACCAATGCCAACACCACCACCATGATGAACAGAAACCCATGTTGCGCCTGATGCAGTATTTAACAATGCATTTAAAACCGGCCAATCAGCTATTGCATCAGAGCCATCTTTCATTGCTTCTGTTTCTCTGTATGGAGAAGCAACTGCTCCGGTGTCGTGATGGTCTCTTCCAATCACAATAGGTGCACGTAATTCACCCTTTTTCACCATATGGTTCACAATTTCCCCCATCTTTGCCCTATCTTCGCAGGCAAGCCAGCATATACGGGATGGCAGTCCTTGAAAAGCCACCCTTTCTTGTGCAAGCTCAATCCATCTTCGCAAGTGCTCATCTTCAGGAAACGTTTCGAGAAGTTTCCTGTCAGTTTTAAGAATATCTTCCGGCTCTCCGGAGAGAGCAACCCATCTAAACGGACCGCTTCCTTTACAGAAGAGGGGACGTATGTAGGCAGGTACATATCCGATGATATCGAAGGCATTTTCAACACCACTTTCCTTTGCGCGTTCCCGTATGTTATTACCATATTCAAAGGTATGGGCTCCCTTCTTTTTCATGTCAAGAATCGCCTGGACATGAATTGCAATAGAATCATATGCTCGTTTCATGTAATTATCGGGATCCTTTTTTCTCAAAGCAGCAGCTTCCTCAACTGAATAGCCACTTGGTATATAGCCATTCAGGGGATCGTGTGCAGCAGTCTGATCGGTGACTACATCCGGTACAACATTTCGTTTCACCAGTTCCGGAAGCACATCAGCTGCATTTGCCCATAATCCTATTGACTTTTTTTCTCCCTTTCTGAGAAATTCATCTTTTAACCGGAGTGCTTCATCAAGATTATCCACCCACATGTCCAGGTACCGTGTTTCAATTCTTCTCTCAATTGCCCTTTTGTCCACCTCAACGATAACAGCAACACCATCATTCATGGTAAATGCAAGTGGCTGGGCACCTCCCATTTCACCAAGCCCGCTTGAGAGTATCCACTTTCCTTTCAATGAGCCACCAAATTCCTGTTCCGCAATAGAAGAAACGGTTTCATACGTCCCCTGCAGTATCCCCTGGGTACCAATGTATATCCAGCTCCCAGCAGTCATCTGCCCATACACGGTTAACCCCATTGACTCAAGACGTGTAAATTCCTTAAAGGTTGCCCATTTAGGAACAAGCAGAGAATTGGTAATGAGCACCCGCGGCGCCCATTGATGTGTCTTAAAGACTGCAACAGGCTTACCCGATTGCATAAGAAGCGTTTCGTCAGTTTTCATTTCCTTCAATGTCTCAACAATCGTATCGAAACACTTCCAATTTCGGGCTGCTTTTCCAGTCCCGCCATACACAATGAGGTTTTCCGGGTCTTTCGCCACTTCCGGGTCCAGATTATTCATCAGCATTCGCAGTGGCGCTTCTGTCTCCCAGGATCTGCAATTCAATTTTGTTCCCCGCGGCGCTCTGACAATCCTTTTCACCGTTGTATCCTTTCCCCCATTAACTCCTCCTCATTATAGAAATGACACTCTTATTTTCCCTCATTTATATTCACACATTACTTTATTGATGTCAAGATATATTTGTATACCACCGTTTACGGCAATTTGTGCGACTATCATTAAATTGAATTTCTCCACGTAATTATTTCTCTTGACATTACGTGTAATTTCACCTATTTTTTAAGAAAAAACACTATTATCCATAACAGAACAAGGAGGTTTCTATGCACAAAATGCAATGGTCACAGCAAGTGATTCTTTTCGTACTTTGCTTCATGTTTTGTTCTCTTCAACTCGGTGGCACTACGCTTTTAGTTCCCTCGCAATACCCTACCATTCAAGCGGGATTAAACGCAGCACAAGCAGGAGATACTGTTCTTGTAGCACCTGGTACCTATGTCGAAAATATTGCATGGCCTTCCTTTGATGGCATTGTGCTTATTTCCGAAGATGGTGCAGATACAACAGCGATCGATGGAGATGGCGGCGATCGCGTTATTGGCTTTCCCAATATATCTTTTTCAAACAATACCCAGATTATCGGGTTCACGATTCAAAACGGATACGCGGTACAAGGTGCGGGAATTTATATTTCTCAAGGTTCTCCCTATATTCATGAAAATATAATTCAGAGAAATATTGCCACGGGGTCATCTACATGGGTATACGGCGGCGGCATCTTCTGCGACGGTACAGGAACGCCACTCATTGCGAACAACACAATACGAGGTAACGCTGCGAAAGGAGAATACTGGAATTATGGTGGCGGCATTTATATTGACAATCAGAATAGTGCAACCATATGGGCAAATATCATAGAAAACGACTCAACGATTGGGGGATACTGGAACTACGGTTCGGGGATCTATTGTGATGGAGGTTCATCTCCCGATATTCGGCATAACATTATCCAGAATAACGTGGCTTTCCAGGGAGACCGGGGCCACGGAGCTGGAATCTATGTTGATAACGATTGTAATGCCTATATTCTCTCGAATCTTATCTACAACAACACAGCTCAAAGTGGCTCATGGAATTATGGCGGTGGAATGCTCATTAATTCAGGTGCTGAAGTTCTCAATAATACCATTGTAGGAAACAGTTGTTTTGGGGGCAATTGGAATTATGGCGGTGGGATTCGTATCTACGATTCTACCAATACCATAGGAAATAATATTATTGTCAACAATTCAGCAAGTGCAGGCGGAGGGATTTACGCTGCAAGTGGTGACCATGCTACACTTCTGAATAATGATGTCTGGAATAATACCGGGGGTAACTACAGCGGAATTTCACCCGGTCCTGACGATATTTCCGTTGACCCTCTTTTCGTAGCAGGTCCTTTAGGCAATTATTACCTCAGCCAAATTTCAGCAGGACAGGGACAGGACAGTCCGTGTATAGATTATGGATTCGCAACGGCTGAAAGTCTTGAATTGGATACCTATACAACCAGAACAGATACCGTACCTGATTCCGCTATCGTGGATATCGGATACCATTATCCAACTACTGTTGTCGTTTCCGTTGAAGAAAACAAACCTGTTTCACAAAATTCAACGTTCCAGGTCACGCCATCAATATCACACTCACAGTACAAAATCTTTCTTACAATTAATGCTCATAAGTATTTGAAACTGGAAGTTTTCGACCGCTCAGGACGTTTACAGCGAACAATCTTCAATGGGATGCTGTGTCCAGGCGAACATGAATTGATCTGGAACGGTTACAACACTACAGGAAATCTTGCCTCCTCTGGTATATATTTTATAACCGTAGAAATTGGAAACTCAGAAAGGTTATCAAAGAAAGTAATACTGATACAGTAACATGTTGCGAACAACAAACGGCGGGTATAAAACCCGCCGTTTGTTGTGATTTGATTTTCGGTAATTACTCAACATTCTCCGCAAATAAAAAACCAATCACACCCAGGACGGTATTGACTACTTCAGCATCCTGCGTAAACTGGATTTTTATATCATCCATCCATCCTTTGGCTTTTTCAAGTGCTGCCTTAACTTTCGGGATCTTCATTGCTTTCATACCTTTGAGCTCTGAGGGGAGCTTCTTAATTGCCTCGGGAATCTTTTTCGAAAGCTCAAGAGCAGCATCATTGGCAACCCTTAAACCTGAAAGGGCGTCATCCATCTTGATCTTCAATGTATCCAGCGTTGCTTTACTGTCCTCTGTGAGCTTCTCTTTCACCGCTGCTTTCACCGAATCATCCGCTATTATAACAAGAAAAGAGCTGTCGATCATCGCCATAATCTCTTCTTTTTCCTCCTCGTTTTTTTCCATCACGGTTGCATAGAAGTCCTTGAGAATGTTTACGCCGTTATCAACCGATAGATCTGCTTCAATAAATTTAGCTCGGGTATCGTATGCTTCTTTAATGAGTGCATCAAATGATGTCCCGGTTTTCGGGCACTCCTCTGAAAAAACACTGAGAGAACAAAGAAAAAACAGTATAAAAGAAAAAACCACCAAAATTCGAATCCGCATTTTTTCCACCTCCTTTCTTTTCCGATTGCATGCTTCTTTTCATACCATAGGTTACCTTACCTGTCAAGCATGAATTTCCCTTTATCAAACCAGCATAATAAAAAATGACACGGAAAATTACTCAGGAAAATAACAATTGTACTGTTAATAGGTTAACAATAGCAACTTTTGCCTGTATAAATAATAACTTTATTACAATGTTCAAATAATTTATAGTTGCTCGGTGAACTTACACTATCTTTAGATTTCGAATCTCCCTATTAAAATAGTTGACAATAAAAAATAAACAATGGTTGACAATTAGTTGACAATATGTTATATTTATTTTATGAATCAGAAAGATAAAATATTGAAATTCTTAAAAAGAAATAAATCTGCTTCTGGACGTGAACTTTCTGAATTTCTCTCTATTTCAAGACAAGCATTAAATAAACACCTTAAAGTATTGATACAAAAAGGACTGGTAGTTAAAGAAGGGAAAACACGAGGTGCAACATATTCTCTTGTAGGGAAAAGTAAAAAGGCACACCAATTAAGAAAAAGATATACCTTAAAGGATTTGGAAGAACACACTGTTTTTAACAAAGTAGCCCTATTTCTGAATTTGCAGAAAAATCTCAGAAGTAATGTCTTTGATATAGTCAATTATGTATTCTCTGAAATTTTAAACAACGCTATTGAGCATTCACACTCAAAAAACGGCGATATCGAATTAGTTCTTGATCAATACAATTGTGTTCTCAAAATACGAGATTATGGTATTGGCATATTTCATTCCATTTATTCAAAATTTGGATTGTCCGATGAAACATCCGCTGTTGGTGAATTGATCAAGGGAAAAACAACTACAATGAAAGAAAAACACTCGGGAGAAGGAGTCTTTTTCTCTTCAAAATCCGGGGATATGATAATCTTCAGGTCTCATAAAATCAATCTTATTTTTGATAATAAAAGAAAGGATACTTTTATTGAAGATAAAAGATTTATAAAAGGAACAGAAATGATTTTTAGAATAAGTAGAAATTCGAGAAGAAACCTTAATGATATTTTCAAACAGTATGCTCCAGGGGAATATGATTACAGGTTTGAAAAGACGAAAGTATCTGTAAAACTCTTTCAAAAGGAATACATTTCGAGGTCAGAAGCAAAAAGACTCCTTTCCGGACTCGAAAAGTTTAACGAGATTATATTAGACTTTAAAGGAGTAAAATCTCTCGGGCAGGGGTTTGCTGACGAAATATTCAGAGTATTTAAAATTCAACATCGTAATATCATAATAAAAACTGTAAATCTGAATCCGATAATTGCTCCTATGATAAAGCATGTGGTTGACAATAATATTTAGAAAATATTGACAATCAGTTGACAATTAAACGTGATATTTTGAGAATCTGAAATTGGATTATATATTATAATCTCAGATTTTTCAGGAGTTTTATTGTGCTTTCAACGTCCTTCGTGAATTGAGCTCCATCTGTTTTTTCTTTCGAATAGCGTGCTCTGTTGCAGGTTTTCAGGAGAAGAGAGAGCTTCCGCTCAATTTCATCTCTTATTCCCTTTTCCCGAAGATGATATTTTATCTCATCCTCTGTTGTACCCCAGACCGATAGGTTACATTTATCCGCAAAAAACTGAAGGATTGCCCTATGTAATAATTCATATGCTTCTTTAACCTCACCCTTCCGTGTTTCCTTCTTTGCCTTCTCTATGATCTTAAGCGCCTTGCCAAGTGCACCTCTCTTTCTCAAGATATGCTCTTTAGATTTCATCCTCTCTTTAACTCCCTGTGATATGAAAATCCAGAGAAATACGCCTAATAATAAAAAATTTACTAAGAGGAAATATTTTATTTCACCAAGAGGATTCCCTTGATTTTTAAGCCTATGCATCGTCTTTAAGAAATGGATATCTTTTCCAACCACCTCAACATCTCCTTTTCCCAAAAATCTTCCACTTCCGCCATCTTGCGGTAGAACCGTAAACAGTAATTTATGAGTCCGTTTTGTTATATATTCCTTTTTTCTGGGGTTGAAAAAAGTAAATGACATCTCAGGTATCTCAAAATCACCAGTTCTATTGGGTATAATCATTGTTTCTACAACTTTTTTCTCGATTAACTTCCCCGATTTTTCAAATGTTTTCACCTCTGAACCTGATTCGTACACTTTCAAGCCCAGCATCTTTATCTTTGGATCTTCTATATCTCTCAGATTCCCATCTCCTTCAATAGTTGTGATTACCGTAATAGGTTCATTCTGTTCTACCTTTTTCTTGTCCAGTTTCGTAAAAATTTCAAAATCACCAACTGCACCGGAAAAACCATCAGGTGCAAGAGGAAGTGGAAGAACATTTATCGTAATAGGCACACTTTCAAGTTTTTTCTTGGTCCCATTTCTGAAACTAAAACTGAAAGGATCACCCCTAAAGTTATCAATAACACAGTTTAATTGTGCTCCACTAATTGTTAACTCCCCTGTGGTTAAAGGGAAAAGTGCATAGTTCAGTTCTACAATTTCATAGTTCCGTCCATCAATAACCTTTTGGTATTGTTTTTCTTTTCCCATGTCCTCTTTCCAGAAATCCTTTGTTTCTGGTGGGATATACTGAGGTTGAGCAACAAGGTTCACTGTCGTGTGAAGTTTGAATGTAAGAATAAGCTCTTCACCCACATAAACTGTTTTTTTATCTGTAAAGGTTTTGATAAAAATAGTAACTCCATCTTCTACATCCCTCTGTGGTCTACCACCAGGGAGGATTGTAAAACTCTTTCCCTTTCCTTTCTGTACTCTCGTAATCTCCTTCGTTACCTCTATTTCAATTGATTCTGTTCTGAATGTCTTACCTTTTACAATAAGCTCGCAGGAACCTATAGTAAATTTCCCTATTTTTTTCGGAACAAGTGAATAATTATAAGTTATTGAGGAAGATATCTTTCCGTTTACGAAGGAGATATTTCTTGATGAACCTTGAGAATAGATATCAAATTCATCAAGCCTGGGAAGTTTTGGTTTTGGTACTTTTGCAATATTTCCGCTTACTATAACCGTTAATGTAACGGATTCTCCGGGAGAAATTACGTTTCTGTCAATGGCAGCAGAAAAATTTATTTCTTGTGAACAAATATGTATTGGTATTAACCACATCAAAAGCAGAAACAATATTATCCTTTTAAAATCGAGATTGCTTCCTTTTAGAATATGGTGCCTTTCTCGCAATGACAATCCTTCTCCTCTCAATGACTTAATGACCAAATTACTCAGTAATTCTTTCTTCATTGTAGTGCAACCTTACCAGTCTTTTAATAAACCGGTTTTACCCTTAACCTTTGTTTTCTCCTCATGCCTTAATTCCCTTTCTCGTTGCTCTAAGGCTTTTAGTATTCTGAGGGCTTCCTCTTTAGATATCTCATCCTTTTTCTTTTCCTCCTCCTGCTGTTCTTTCTTATCATCTTTATCATTTTCTCTTTTTTCCTTCTTCTTTTCTCTATCTTCGTTTTCCTTATTCTCTGTTTTTTCCTTTTCTTCCTTTTTCTGATTTTCTATTTTCTTCTTTATCAACTCAATGTTGTATTTAGCATCTTTATCTTTTGGATTTATGTCAAGGGTTTTCTTGTAATAATCAATTGATTCCACGAGTTTTCCTGCACGGTAAGAAGTATTCCCCATATTATAGTAGATATTAGAGAGCTTTAAATTGTTCTCTGTAACTGATCGTGCTTTGTTATAATACTCCATTGCCTCATCGAAGTTCTTGAGTTTAAGAAGGGTATTTGCTCTGTTAAATTTCACAATTGAATTCAGTTTAACACCACTTTTTTCCAGTCTCTTATCAAGTTCATTATAAAGGTCGACAGCTTTCTTATATTCCTCTTTATAAAACAATTTGTTAGCCTTGTTATTTTTTGTCCTTATCGTAAAACCTGACGCAGTACTTGATAAAAAAAGAAGCGAAACGAATAAAATAATTGTAATCCTTTTAGCCATGTTTATTGCCTTTACTTACTTTACATTTTTATCTTGTACCTGCTTACTCTCTCCTGCTCGCTTTCTTCTCTTCGATCTAAAGACTCTATCAGTTAATGAAAGTTCCACACAGAGCATAAGAATAGCAAGAATGAGAGAGTATTCATACCGATCTTCATAGCGCTCAAGCCATTCTTCTCCAAACTCTTCCTTCTCCATCTTGTTAAGTATTCCTATTAATCTGCTCATTTCAAAATACCCCCCTGTTGCATTAAAAAAGGTACCCCCTGTCTTCTGGGCAATAGACTTAAGGGTTGATCTGTCCAATTTGCTCATTACAAGTTTTCCCTCCCTGTCCTTTTTATATCCAGAAATTAAACCGTTTTCTCCTTTTATTGGAATAGGCTCACCAGTTTCGCTCCCAATGCCCACTGATAGTATCTTAATCCCCTCTTTTGCCGCTGCCTCTGCTGCTTCGGTAACATTCCCCTCATGGTCCTCTCCATCAGTAACTAAAATTATCACCTTAAAAAATCCCCTTTTTTCAGGAAACGATTTAACTGCCAGACCAATCGCTCCGGCAATATTTGTGCCCTGAACAGGGATCGTACCAACATTGAGTATATCGAGGAGCATTCTGCAGGCACTGTAATCCATGGTTAGAGGACACTGCAGAAACGGTTTTCCTGCAAATGCAATAATACCGATTCTATCTGTTGTGAGATTATCGATAAGTGTCCCTATCCACATTTTTGCCCTTGTAAGTCTATCAGGTTTGATATCCTGGGCGCTCATACTGATAGAAGTGTCGAGCAAAACGAAAATGTCAACGCCCTTTCTTTTTACATGAATTTTCTCTACACCCATCTGGGGACGCGCAATAGAAAGTATTAGAAAAACCAGTATAACAATCAATAAAAAGTTTTTCCAAAAACGCTTTATTGAACTAACACTGCTGGTAATCTTCCTTATCTCCTTCTCGTCACCGAGAAATCCCATAAAACTTCTACGCCTTTTCACTCCCAGGATAATTATGAGAATAAGAAGCGGAACAATCAAAAATAACCAGAAATATACAGCATCCTTATAAATCATCTCTTCTACACCTTACTTTTTGACACTGATTACACTGATATTCACTGTGAAGAATTTGTTTTATGTCATTGAGTAAATATAAATAATCTGTGTTCATCTGTGTAATCCGTGTCTGAAAATCTTTTGACGCTATGGAAACTTCAGAAATCGCGTATTTGAAAGAACTACTCCTGCTACGAGCAGAACAAGACCAGAGAAAAGCAGTGGTCTGAAAAACTCTCTATAATTTGTATACTTTTGAACCTTTATCTCCGATTTCTCCATTTTGTTTATTGTTTTAAATATAAAAGCAAGCCCTTCAGGATTCTTTGCTCTGAAATATTTCCCACCTGTTTCCCTGGCTACCTTACTGAGAAGTTCCTCGTCCAGATCTTCCTTTATCTTTACATATCTCGTCGTACCCAGGAAAGGGTGTTTAACCGGCATCAGTGTCTCTCCTGGTTTTCCCGCTCCGATTGTGTAGACTTTTACGCCAACGGCTTTCGCTACTTTCGTTGCCATCTCGGGATCAATCTCTCCTGCATTGTTTCTTCCATCTGTTAGAAGTATAACCACTTTGCTTGTTGCTTTTGAATCCTTCAATCTGTCACATGATTGCGCAAGTCCCAATCCAATTGCAGTTCCATCTTCTATCATGCCAATATTTGCCTTTCTCAATAACTCAATAACCACACCATGGTCTGTTGTCAATGGACACTGGGTATAAGCAAACCGTGCAAATAGAACAAGGGCTATTCTATCAGTTCTTCTTCCCTTAATAAAATCTTCCGCTACTTCTTTTGCAACAGAGAGCCTGTTTTTTGGTTTGAAATCAATCGCCTCCATACTACCCGAAATATCAAGGGCAATAACGATGTCTATTCCATGAGAAGTTATTTCTGTTTTCGTCAAACCTCTTCTCGGTCGCGCAAGCCCCGCTACAAGAAGAAACAATGCGATTACCTTCATTACCAAAAAAATCCTATCAATCCTCAATCTTCCCTTTTTCCCCACGGATAGATTCTGGAAAGATGATAATTTCATTGTCGTATCCTGTCTCTTCCATCTAAGATAAAGGAGAAAAATTATTGGAGGAAGAAAAAGGAAAAAGAGCGGATTGGCAAACTTAAACACTTACTTCCTCTTTTTCTTCTTCCTCTTCTTTTGTCTTCTCCACAATCTCTTTAACCATACAAATTTCTTTCTCATCGTCAAATGGAGAGGGTATATATTTTGCAAATTTTACAAGATCACTCTTATTGAGAAAATTACGCGTTTTTTGTAGATGTTGCTTAAAATCTTTCCTTGCCCTAAGATGTCCGATTATCTCAGTCGTTGTGTTTTCAACTGCAGGGAATTCATAAAGAGCCTCGTAATATTTCCTGAGGATAAAAGATAGTTTAATATAAAACAGTTTTATCTGCTCTTTCGTTAACGGTTCGCTTTCAGAGAGTCTTTTGAGTTCAGTAAGTGCAATTTCCCACGGAGATTTCTTTTCAATCCTCTTTGAAGATATTTTTTTTCTTCTGTTTTTCAGTAAAAGAATTATCAAGCCCGCCACAAACAACAATGAAAAGAATCCGAGTATGAAATACCAATATGAAAGCCTGATTCCAATCTGGGGTTTTAATCCTTTTATATCTTCTTCCCCTGTCAAATTAGGTGCAACGCTTTTTATTTCGGCAGGAAAAGGTTGTGTTTTAAAATCCAGAGTGTCGCCACTCTCTTTAACAAGAATAGTTATCTCGGGAATTGTATCTAAACCCACATCGTATGATACCAGTTCATATTCAAGAATAGTCTTTTTGATGCCCCTCCGTGTATGAATCTTTATCGTGCGGTTTTTAACAATAAATTTACTAAAAGAGGGCTGATTTTCTGGGATAATCACCTCCTGCCCTTCACGTGTAAGAATTTCAATCCTGTATAATAACCTATCACCTATAGTTGCTTCACTCCTATCAATTTCCTGCTTCACAGAAGGAATAGGAGAGGATATGGTCCTCCAACCCATCAAAAAAATCATCGCTACGAGAGCCAGTACGCTGCTCATATGGTCCTTAATCTCCTCTCTCTTGTTGTAAAGAACCTTACAAGTTCATCCACATACGGTTTGGACGTATTTAAATCAATAAGGTCTATATTGTTCGATGAGAAAAAATTGGTTTGTTTTTCAAGCAAGTCCACTTTTTTGATCCCATAATCCAATCTTCTTTTTCGATCACCAGTATCTATCCATCCAATATTACCTGATTCTGCATCCTCCAATAGGATCCATCCACTAAACCCGGGAATAGAAAGCTCCAGGGGATCAAGTATCCTGATTGCAATCAAATCATGTTTACGGCCTGTTATCTTCATGGGTTTCTCATACCCCGTATCAAGGAAATCACTTATGAGAAAAACAATGCTCTTTTTTCTTATCAACCTGTTAAAATGTTCAAGTGCCATGCTTATATTTGTCCCTTTTCCTTTAGGTTTAAAATAAAGAAGATCTCGTATTATTCGCAATATATGTCTTCGTCCCTTTTTAGGTGGGACAAACTTCTCTATCCTGTCTGAGAATAGAAGAAGAGAAACTTTATCGTTATTCGATAATGCAGAGAAGGACAATAATGCTGTTACCTCACTCGCAAGATTGATTTTCTCTCTCGAGATTGTACCAAAATACTCTGACCCACTTGTATCAACAATAAAAGTAAGTGTTCGTTCTCTTTCCTCACGGAATTTTTTAACAAAGGGATGTCCCATACGCGCAGTAACATTCCAGTCTATTCTTCTAATGTCATCTCCTGAAACGTACTCTCTCACTTCCGAAAACTCCACACCCTGTCCTTTGAAAACAGATTCATATTCTCCCGCAAACACCTCGTTAACGAGTCTTTTTGTACGAATTTCGATCCTTCGTATATACTTCAGGATTTCCCGTGGCAGCATTACGGTACCTCTATTTCATCAAAGATTCTTCTAATGATATCATCTGTTGTCATATCCTCTGCTTCAGCTTCATATGTGGGGATAATCCTGTGTCTTAAAACATCGTAGCCAATAGATTTTATATCTTCAGGTATAACGTATCCCCTTCTCTTTATGAAAGCATATGCCTTTGAGGTTAACGTAAGGTAGATAGAAGCCCTCGGTGATGCACCGTATGCAATCATTCCTTTCAGGTCATTGATCCCATATTTTTCGGGATTTCTTGTTGCAAAGACAATGTTCAATATGTAATCTTTAATTTTCTCATCCATATGTATCTGGTACAAGAGTTTTCTTGCGTTAAAAATATCCTCTGGTGTAATAACGGACTCTACCTTTATCTCTCTACCGCTTGTCATCCTCTCAAGAATCCCTCTCTCCTCCTCCATAGAGGGATAATCTACTATCAATTTTAACATAAATCTGTCGATCTGTGCCTCTGGAAGTGGATAGGTACCTTCCTGTTCAATAGGATTTTGCGTCGCCATAACAAGAAAGGGTTGATCGAGTGGGTAGGTAGTATCGCCAATCGTAACCTGACGCTCCTGCATTGCTTCAAGTAAAGCACTTTGAACCTTTGCTGGTGCTCTATTTATTTCATCTGCAAGTACAAAGTTTGAAAAAATCGGGCCTTTCCGAGGTTTAAATGAATTATCCCTGGGATTATAAACAAGTGTTCCAATAATATCTGCAGGCAACAGATCGGGGGTAAACTGTATTCTCTGAAACTTCGTAGATATGCAATCAGAGAGTGTTTTTACCATCATCGTTTTTGCAAGTCCGGGTACTCCCTCTATGAGGATGTGACCATCCGATAAAAGACCTACAAGTATCTTATCGATAAGCTTTTTCTGACCAACAATAACCTTGCCTATTTCAGATTTCAGTAACTCAATGAAAACACTTTTTTTCTCAATTCTCTCGTTAATCTTCTTAATATCAACATCCATACACCCCCCTTTTTGAATCGTAAGAAGGTTCACAACATAAAGCTACATGAAACAACAGGTTAAAATCTTATATAAAAACGGCTACCGTTTTCGTTAAGTTCCCATATTCCATTTTTTAACGCTGTTTTTATTATCAATTTATTCCTTTATCTCTATCATTTGGTTCGGGATACTGTTTTTCTGAACACGCTTTACTCCACTGAGAAACCATACTTCAACATCAACGGGAGCAGCATCACCTCCAAATCCAAAAAACTGTACAAAAGAGTTCTGGCTTGTAGTCCCCTTACCTCCCTGTACCTCCCTTATCTGCGTCTTTCCTCCTTGATTTACCTTGACTCTCGCACCTATTCCGGACGAGTTCGAACCTATGCCAATAACCTTTACTTTAAGGTAGTTATTTTCATTTCCTCTATTTTCAAAAAGGTGCACACCTGAACCACTTGCGACAAAAAGGTCCAAATCTCCATCATTATCAAAATCACTGAACGCGCATCCCCAGCCGTTATAAACCCTCGTACCGGAAAGATAGGTTATATCTTTGAACGTTCCATTCCCAAGATTCTCGTAGAGAAAGCTCTTTCTCCCTTCATACACGCAAGTAATATAGAGGTCTAAGTCACCATCTTTATCGATATCACCCCATACGGGGTCTGAATGGGTTTCCTCAAATTTTATTCCAGAATCTTTTCTTCTGTCAACGAATCTCCAATCAGGTGGACCAAGATTTTCGTAGAGTTTTGTCTTGTTCGAAAATTCGATATATCGTGGATGAGCTAAATTAGCAGTGATTAAATCAAGGTCTCCATCATTATCATAGTCACCCCATGATGAACCAATAGTATGTCCCCACCATTCTTCCACTTCATCCCCCGCTACTTCCGAAAGGTTCGCAACATTCGTAAATATTCCATTCCCATTGTTCTGCCAGAGAAAATTTTCCTGCAAACGGTAATTCGAAACATAGATATCAAGGTCACCATCATTATCATAGTCACCCCAGTTAACTCCCCTTCCGGCTCTTTCCTCATTAAATGGTGGAGACATTCCCACATCATTCAGTACCTCGTCAAATATCTTCCCTTCTCTGCAAAAATAGAATGCATCCGGATAGTACGAATGATCCGACCAGTTTTCATAGTTTGCAACGTAAAGGTCAAGGAAACCATCACCGTTTGCATCACCCCATCCTGCTCCTTCGGTCGAGTAATCGTTTGAAATTCCACCTGCTTTTTGTGTTGCATCAACAAATATTCCTTCTTGTGTTTGTCTCCACAGGCGGTCCCCTTTTGCACCCTGTCCACCTGAGATGGAATAGAAATCAAGTAATCCATCATTATTCCAATCTCCCCATATCCCACCTGACGCTGTATAGTCCTGTATCCCTACATCTTCAGTTACTTCTTCAAATTCTTCCCCTTTTCTGTTCATAAAAATCCTCGAACCGCTGAGAAGAACATCGTCATATCCGTCATTATTGTAATCTCCCCATGCAATCCGCGATGCTTTTATCCCTCCAAAACCCATTCTATCAGTTACATCCTCGAAAACGATGCCGGAGTAATCCAGCTCATCCCGCACACATCCAAGAACACTTATTTCGCTTATCTGTGCAAGTGCGCTATCTGCTTTTACTGTCCATTTATTGTTTACATCACCTTCAACAAGGGATATACAATAAGAATGTTTTGCCTCAGAGTAATTACCTGAATTTTCCTGTATCATTCCACGTATATAGCAATAAGGACCAATGCTTTTATAATCATCTACTCCATAGTTTGTATTTTCTATTGCCTTTGTAATCCACATCTCTGCTTCCGTTGTCTTTCCTTGAGCATGCAATGCACGGGCAAGAGTCATACGCACATCCCCGTACAGCGCCTTCTTGTTTAATTCCCATTGCTCTACGGCGAGATTTCCTGGTTTTGTATAATCAGGTTCAAGTTCTATCGCCTTTATTGCATACCTTTCTGCACGCTCGATATTCTTCCCCGACTCAATAAAAAGATATGCAACATAGTTGTAAGCAAATGGATTTGTTGATTCTTCCTTTACAAGCCTTTCACCAACTGCTGCCATTGTATCATATTGTTTCAGTTTGTGCAGAGAACTCAACAGATACTGGTAAACGGTATAACGCCATCCCGTTTCAGGATATTTCTTTAAGAAATTTTCCAAATGTTCGATTTTCGCGGAATCGTTCCGCCAGATAGGGTAGAGTCCGCTGTAAAATTCATTCCCGATAATATCAAACGCCGTCTTACTGTTTGGGAATTCCCCAACGATCGCCTTTTTGAAGGGTTTTATGGAAAGTGATTCCGTGTCAGCCATAAAAAACAGTTCGTAAGCGGTCGATAGCGCCCTTTCTCTGTTTTCTATTTCCCCCAGAAATTGCCTTGCAAGAAATTTCATTTCGTTTTTCAGTTCATTGAGTTTCAGAGAATCCTCTTCATACAGCATTTTCTTTGATCTATAGAGATTGAGGGTTATTTCTTTTTCTTTTGAATATCGTGCAAGCTCGCTGTAGTTCGAAACAGCATTTTCCCAACTTCTTTCTTTGTAATACACATACGCAATTCGTTTTTGGATATCAAAATCATCGGAATAGAGTGAAAGCAATGCTTCGTACTCATTGAGAGCCTTCTGGTAAAGCCTTCGCTTCAAATAATCATCTGCTCTCCGAAAGCATTCCTCTTTTGGAAACCGTTGGTGGAGAGATACTTGCATTTTTGAACATCCCAATAAAAAAACAACCAAAAAAAACAGAAAAAAACTAACTTTTGAATTCATAGCAACTCCTTTGTTACTCTCTCTTCTGCGAACCATCAATGTTTTGTATCATATTTCCTTTTTCAAGTCAAATTTTTTCTTGATTTCTAATGATTATCATGTATTATGTTATCGTAAATCAAAAACGCGGAGTGTTCCCTTGATTATAGTACCTATTGGTCACGATAAACTTATTCGTCGGTTACCTTATCTTACCATAGCAATTATGGCTAGAATATTTCTCGACAACCTTGAAGATAAACCTCTTGGAAAGGGTGCTCTGGAATTCTTGATAAAAAACTATCCCGATTACAGCGGCACCCATGAAGCACAAACAATCCTTATGAAGTATAACAATTAATTTCTGTTTAACTGAAAGGAGTTACTGTGCCAAGATCAAAAACAAAAAAGAAAATCAAACGACATAAACTCAAAGTAAAAAGAAAAAAAAGAAAGCAAAAAAAGTAAAAATACAAGCGTTTCCATTTTTTGGTAAAAAAATTATCACGTGGAACACATATTAGATGTTCCACGATTCACACCATGCAAAAAAGAAAAAAGGATTGGATTGAATTAATAGCCTTTGGCATTCTTGTTATTGTCTTCGTTTTTGTTTATCTCTGGAAAGCATCTTCAACTATAATTTTACCTCCTCGTTTTCATGGTACATTAAGCCCTGATGTATATGGTCTTCCTTTCGATTGTATTGAGTTCGCAACAGAAGATTCTGTTCTTATAAAGGGGTGGTATATACAGAACGATGCCTCCGTTGGTACGATCATTCTTTTACATGGTTATGCCGTTGATAAAAGTGATCTTCTGGATATTGCAAAATTTTTATACGAAACTGATTTTTCAATCCTCCTGTTCGATTTTCGTGCCCACGGAGCAAGTGAAGGTACCTATTGTTCGCTTGGATACTTTGAAAAACTTGATCTCAGGGCAGCGGTTGACTTCCTGAAATTAAAATGCGTAAACAAAATCGCTGTGATGGGGTTCTCTATGGGCGGAACAGTTGCTCTTCTTGAGGCATCTTCCAATCCTGATATTCTCGCTGTTATTTCAGATAGCGGCTACCTATCATTTAGAACAGCAGTTGCCAATTTTGCCCGTTCATATTATCATATTCCCGAATATCCATTTATCCCTCCCATTACCTGGGTGGCGGTTAAAAGACTCCGAATCCGCACGGACGATGTTGATCTTTCACTTCACGTACGTGATATTTCACCACGCCCCATATTGCTTATACACGCAAATAACGATAAAGAAATTTTGGTGGAAAACGCACAAGCAATCTTTAATTTTGCAAAAGAACCCAAAGAGCTCTGGATCGTTGAAAAGGGAGAGCATCTCGGCGCATATTCATTCATTGGTAAGAAATACGAATCCGTAGTTATCTCCTTTTTCACAGATTTCCTTTCGCCTTAACCTCATTCTCTCTCCAATAGTGTTAAATTATAATTCTGTCACTATAATTAATTCACCAGTTTTTTCTTTCGTTATTCAATTAATGTAAAAAAAAGAACAGCTTATGATCGACCTCTTTTATAATTTTTGAAAATGAACATTTTTTCCTTGACAACAAAATATTTTTCTGCTAAAAATGTGGATAACTTTTCTTGGTTTAATCAAATCCAATGAAATGAAACGAAGATGTACTAAAATCAAAAATCATAATTGTGTGTAGAATGTTTCTGTTCTTTTTTGTTAATTATCGTAAACGCATCAATCACAAGAGCTTAGTATGATTATGTTTGTTAATAACTTTGTGGATAACTTGTGTTCTTTATGTGGATTTATTTAAATGAACAAAACAAGTA
>CBDUQV010000003.1:0-28745 GCA_965369615.1 uncultured bacterium
TTTCAGCATATAAGTCGCTTAGCAGTATGTAGGAAAGCAGCATTTTGGGCTCCCTCTCAGAAATGGTTTCATAGGACTGAGCAGCGATGGGGAAAGCGCCTTCTTCCCTTGCAATATTTGCCAGTTCGAAGAGAAAAGGAATTTTGTCTGCGGCATTTTTTTCAAATTTCTTCAAAAGATTTCTTGCCTTTTTGTATTTTCCCATTGCTGTATACGAGTCAATCATGCGGTAGTAGTGAATTTCATTACCGGATTGTCTGTATGCCTTGTTAAAAGCACTGGCTGCGTTATTGAATTGTTCTCTTTCCGAGTAGACTTCTCCCAGTTTGAAAAACGCACCATAATACTGAGGATCAGATTTTACTGCTAATAAAAAAGAAGCAGTCGCAGATTTCCACTTTCTCTGCTCAATGAACAGTAGACCTTTTAAGTAATGAATGGTACTTATCAGCGGTTGATCCCCGATAATAATGATAAGTGCGGGATTTAAGGTAATGAGAGCTGATGCAATATCACCTTCTTTATAGAAGGACATCGCCTTTTGCATTTCACGATATCCCCCCAAATAGGATTCTCCCCTTGCTGTAGTCATATCATCAGTGCTGTCTTCCTTCAGTATCTCAAAGCCATCGCTCCGGTAGGTTTTCTTTTTGCCCTGAGCAGTTTCAGCAACTAAGATGAGCGCCTCCTTCTCGGTGATGTTTTTTATTGAGAAACCTCCGGGAAGGAATCTGTACCAGAGGAGGCCACCAATCATCTCTTTTTCATTCCCACCCCACGGCGGGGATTGGTCATTGCAGTCTGTTGTTCGCAATGCTAAAAGAACAGGTTTGTCTCCCAGGCGTGCATTTTTCCCGGCACAGATTAAAGTTGCTCCACCACTGGCGTCTCTGGAAAGATTGGTAATGGTTATTTTACCTGCATGCCAGAATCTCGTTGTTGCTCCCTTCTGGATTTTTGTAAAGAGAATGCAATCGAGGCTATCGTCGGTAATGGCAAGCGGGATGAAATCAATGAGACCATCATCGTTTATGTCGAGCAGGTGGATATCGTAGATTGTCCACCGGGAAGAACCTTCTGGATAAAGAGATCTGCCCCCGATCTCCTCGCTGAAAACAATCTTTCCGTTTTCACTGAGCACGTAGAATTTAGCATTATCCTTTCCTTTTCTTTTTTCATCCTTTTCATTGGTGAGGAGAAATCCTGTACCTAAAATGGTTTCCATTCGATTGTCGTTGTCGATATTTACCATTTTGAAAAATGTAATATCGGAACCTGTTTTGAAATACCAGAGTGTTTTGCCTTCAGCCGATTTTGCTTTGACAACATTCTTGTTAACGGAGAGAGACGCAACTTTACAGGGTCTTATGATTCGTATGATTTTCGGGATAAGAGTAGCAAAGACTATGAGTGCCAGTATGGCAATTCCACCAACAAGTAGTGGTTTTATTGGCAAAGCGAGCTTCTTTCTTGCTTTTCGAGGAAGCTTCTTCTTCCGTGGTTGAGAAATGGGTACAGGTTCTTTTTTCTTTTTTTTCTTCGCTTCAACTTTTTCGACTCGCTTTGGTTTCATTACGGGCTTCTTCTTCTCTTTTATTTCTTCTCTCTTTGACTCTTTTGGTTCAGGTTTCTCGGTAACTTTTTTATCCAGATATTTCTCCTTGCATATATGCAATTCTTCAATAAAGGTGTGGAATGAATTGAATCTTTCTTCTGGATTATACCTGAGCAGTCTTTCAGTTACATATTTGAGACCGTAAGGAATGCTTTTTCTAAAATCTAAAAGCTTGTAGTTATACCCGCTATAGGGATAAATATTGTTAAGCATTTCAAAGAGCAGTATACCAATTGCGAAAAGGTCTCCTTTCTCGCTGAAACTGTTATGTTTGATTTGCTCAGGTGATAAATACCTGGGGTTGAGAATCTCAGGTTTATCTGTTTTTCTGAAGAACTTCTCAGCTATTGAAAAGACAGGGTGCACAATGGTAATATTATTTTTATCATGTAAGATTATATTTTTGGGTTCTATTCCAAGACCGAAAATTCCTTTTTCGTGAAATTTCTGGAATGCTCTGGCGATGTTATATATGAGCATTATTGCATTTGGTGGTTTGATTGGGCGATTCTGGTTGATAAGAAACTCGAGATTTTTACCTTCAATGATTTCTTCGAGTACCAATATTCGAATACCCTTCTTTTTTATTTCAATTATCCTTGCAATGTCTTTGTATTCTTGCTGCGAGAAGTCATTGATAAGGTTCAAGAATTGACTGATCGCTTCTTTATTTGTTGTTATATAGGGAATAATCTCGTTTAGATAGAGATGCTTTTCGCCATACTTTGCTCTGTAAACGTAAAGTGGTGGTCTTTTTTCCTCAAGTTCTTCTCTGATTATCCTTCCCTCTTCCATCCTTTCTTCTCCTTTTCGTTTTCCATCTCAACGAAGGGATGGTATGGTTTCAAAGAAATGCTCAATATTCTCAATTGCCAGGTGTGGTATTGGTTTGTTATCCTGTTGAATACGAAGGATGACAACAGTTACATTCCTTCTCTCAATTCTACTCAGTGTTACTTCATATTCTCTGAGTAATTCCAAAACGTGTGAGAGCAGTTTCATCCTGGATGAATAGACGAGTACCAGGATTGTTGAATTTGGAATAACCTTTACCCCCAATTTTGTTGAGTATTCCTTTGTTATCAACAAATATCGTTTGCTTGTTGTTTCAAACAGTTCTAATCCCCTAATACCAAGTTTAATCTGCTCTGCAATTTCATCGGGATCAGCACCAATCCTGTAGAAATCATCCAACCGATAATAGAATTCTCTTACAAAATTTTCAGGATATGATTTGAGCTTCTCCTTGACCGAAAGTAGCTTTGTTACTTCAAGTTTCCTCATTCCTTCATCGAAATCTCTGAAATCGCCAATAACACTTCGTATACACCGCCTGATAATCTTGTAAATATCCTCGATGTTTGTGAATGAATCAAGATCAGCACCGATGTCAATGATATCAACCTCTACATCGCCATATTTCTTTGGGGGCTTTGCAGAGATGATACTCATTCCATTTTCTTTTTCCATGGTTTCCGTTATTGTGTATGCATTGCCTGTTTTCCTTGTTGAGGATATCCCGGTGACGACCAGAATTTTAAATTTTGCAAGGAAGGTGGTCATCTGCGCAATATTTATGTAAACCTGCGGTTTCCTTGATAATGAGTATTCTTTGATCAGTAGAGGGATAATTGCCCGTAAGTAGTGCTCGAATCCACCCATGAGTTCCATCCATTGAACTCTTTCCATTCGTCGTGCGATATGTGCTTTCATCAGAGCTCTTTTAATGTCCTGAATTTTCTTTTTTGAGTACGGTTTTTGCTTTTTATTCCACATTTCGATTCTGTACACAACAATACCATCAGCTGTTACAAATTCTTTATTGTATTTTATTGTATAATCAGGGACAGCCAGGTAAATTGCCTCAAGCCAGTCGTTCAACGAGATGTCTCTTTCAAAAGCAACAATGGTTATTCCTGTCAGGTGCTCGCGGGTAGTTTTGATGTTTTTTATCAAGAATTGGGGTCTTCCTCCGGTTTTGCGAACCCGCTGCAGAAAACGGTAATTCATTACGATCTGCTGAGCGAGATCTGAATATTTTCTTTCTTCAAGGTACGATTCAGATCTACTTGCGAAGAATTTCAATGCTTCACCTTCATCCTTCAGAATAGCTTCTCTTTCTCGCTGTGTTGTCGTTACTGTCTTAATTTTTTCGATAACATGTCCATATATTTCACGTTTCTTTACCTCACACGCAAGAAGTGATGTTTTTGCTTTGCTCCCCGTTGCAACTACCCGGAGATCCCTGAGTATATGTGGTCTGTTGTGATTGAATCTCTGCAGTTCCTCTTTTGTTTTTAGGGTGATTGTTAAGAGGACAATGCCCAATTCGTTATGTTCATACTGGATGATAAAGCCCTCCACAGAGGACAAATTCCAACCTTTTCCATGGAATACTCCAATACAACTATCAGAAAGTCCTGGCCAGTCTGAACTGAGAATACCGATGGGGGCATTGAAGGGTAGTTTTGCCCGATTGAATTCAGGGAAATGAAAAACAGTTGGTTCCTGAGATCGTTTCCACTTTCGTATAAGTTCACTGACGATGTTGTCTTTTTTTGCGTTCGGGAATACATTTCGTGCATTCTGGATGAAGGATTGTATACTGCTCACTGTTTGCTTTTTCATCTTTTTTGCAGTTTCTTTTCGTGGCATTTTGCTATCGAGATAGAGCTTTTACTATTCCCCAATCAATAAGGATACTATCTGTTCTGAAATCCCTCCAAGTAAGGATTGACCATCTATTCATAGAATCGGGAGTAAGATGGAAATATGCAAGACCCTTCGCGACAATCGAAGAATCAATTGATTCAAGATTCATTGTATAGGTACTGTAAAAATGTGCTTCAGTACCTGTACTATCCTTTAGCGAATCTGAAAAATAGAGTTCAATACTGCTGAAGGTGTTGAAAATTCTTGTTGCCACTTCTACTTCAACATTGTAATACCAGTCATTGAAACTTCCGGGATTTACATACAGAGAATCGGAAAGGTCTCCGAAGAATTCAAAATCAGAAAAAAGGGAAGCACCATAGTTTATAATATTTCTGTCTTCAAATGCTTGTTCGAGATTTAAAAGAACAATGGAGGGACTGAGCGGTTCTTCCCATGCTGATTCCTGTTCTTCTGGTTTTTCTGCTCCCCTTGGATGAAACCAATCGCATCCAGACAGAAGAATGATGGAAGCAAGAAAAAGATGCATCTTTTTATACACCATAAGAAATTCTCGCTTTTGCTTGAAAAAAATTTTTACCATTATTTCTCTTCACCCATGTAATACTAAGATCGATGAGTTTGTGCTTTGCTTCATTGTATTCCATGCTCAGTGAGTAATGTTCTTCGATAAGTATCGAATTGAATTGATTGGATTCGTTACTGAGATTTATAAATTGATTCTTAATAACTGTGTATGCAGGAGTAAGGGTGAAAGTACTGAGAGGTTTAAGCTCAACATTTAATTCATAGGATTGTTTTTTATTCTCAATATTGGGGTAGAATAAATACTCACCGGTTTCGTAAGAAAAAAGATATGGACCCCAATCCTGTTTAATGAGTTTGTATTTAAATGAAGGGCGTATAGAATGCAGGGTAAGAAGCAATAGCTTTGATTGATGCGAGAAACTTCTCGTAAAGAGATTTCTTTGTGAAGAATAGTCATATATCTGGTAATTGGCAATCAGTGAGAACGATTCCTCAATTATAAATTTCTGCGGTGTGAAACGATTGACCACTGCTTCAACAGCATATTTCGTTCTTGTTACATTATTGGCTGACATTTCACTGCGAACATAAATAATGTGGTTCTCTGTTCTTCCAAACGAGAGAGAAAGGTCTGTGCCTTTTGCAAGTTCATATTTCGATACAAACAGGTCTGCTTTCTCAAGGATATCCCTGTCCGTTACTGTTAGCGGATCGGGAAAGGTGAAGGAGCTCAGCCGGATAGTTCTTTGGTAGGAGAGATTGGAATTCTGATGAGGTTGAAAATGAACTGTTGGTATTATGGTTTTTATTTCTGAATCCTCATCACTTATGCCATCTTGAAAGGTTTTTGTTCCGTTATATCTCTGTGCGTTAATGTCGATCCTTAGTTTTGAATTTATCTTGTAATTCACCGTGGATGCGATATCATGGTGTATTCTTTTTTCGTTGGTGTGTTTTCCCCCAAAGCCCTGGAGAAGACTATATATTTCGTTTTTGTACCCACCATCGTATCTTGTAAAAACTATTAGATTATTAAACAGGGAAAAATCAGTAAAAAAGTTTCCTCTCATTGATTCATGGAATTTTTCTTCTACTCCCTGCAGAATAGGGTATTGCGTAACGATATTTTTCCCCTCGAGGTTTCCACCGATGCGTGCAGTCAAGAATGCTTGGTCAAAACTCAAGTCAACTAAGGCTTTCTTTTCGTTACTGATTTCCTGATCGAGAAAACCAATTTCTGTTTCAATATTTGCGATATTTTTAATATCGAGCATTCCCTTAATGCCCTTCCCTGTTCCGGAATTACTAATGGTGAGACTGTCCAGGATTATTCGCTCATAACGGTCACTGATCGAAAGAAAATAGGGAGTAATCTCTATCCATTCTCTGGGTCTGTAAACTGATTCCGTAAGCAGTTCATTCTTCGAAATCCTTGAGCTGAAATCCGCTGTTTCTATTTTGCTATTCGCTATTTTTTCCTTTGCTCTGATAGTGAGATAATGCCAGGGTTGTATGCCGAAGGTGAGTGTTATGAAAGCTCGCTCTTCGATCTTGGATAAGGTTAGATTCTTACTTGCGTCCTGGGATGCATTGATGTCAAAGAAGAACTTGTGGGTATTTGTGGATGGCAGGGAAAAGAGTTGGCTATAAGAATAAATATCATTGTAGTGATGAAAGAAAAATTGGTATTGAGATGCCTGCGATTCGGAAAAGATAAAAATAGGTAATGACAAGAAAAAAGGAATATAAGGTTTCAAGTGTATCATTTTTGCGTTTGTGTGTCGCAGCATGTGTAAATAGTACTATGAGTTTTTTTGAGTTTCCTTTAATATGAGTTCAGAAATATCTACCATCTGTTCTACGGTTAGGTCGGTGGGCCTTGCCTGAGGTTGCAGACCGCTCTGCTGCAGAATTATTTCGATGTAACGAGAAGGTATATTAAATGCTGATTTAATATTGTTTTTCAACATTTTTCTTTTTGATCTAAACAGACGATCGATTGTCTGGAACAAAAATATTTCATTTGTCTGTTTCTTTGGTTGTTTACGCTTTTCGAGAAGAATGGTTGATGAGTTAATGGTGGGGGTAGGGTAAAAGAAATTATTGGGAATAGTGAATAGCTTTCTCGCTTTAAATCTGTAACGGATGTAGTAAGTTAATGCAGTACCATTGCGGTCGCCCGGCTCGGTGAGGAGTGTGTTAGCAACTTCCTTCTGTAACGTAATCACTACCGTGGAAAAGACATTCATAACCGAAATTCTTTTCAGGATTTTTTTGGCACCTCTGTAGGGAGGATTGGAAATAAGTTTTGGCGGCTTTGAACCATTGTGGGAGAAAAGCGTGCGCTGTTTTAAGAGCAGAAAATCCTGCACGAGAAGTTGAAAATTCTTACAGGACGAAAATCGTTTCCTTAGATATCCTGACAATTTTTTGTCAATTTCTACAGCGAGCAGTGTTGCTCCGCTGTCGAGAATTTTTTCCGTTACGACACCAAGGCCTGGTCCCAGTTCTACGACGAAATCATCTTTTGAAAGTGCTGCTGCATCGACAATCCTGCCTGCGATTTCATCACTGGCAAGAAAATTTTGTCCAAGCAGTTTTTGAGGAATAACTTCGATTTCTTTCAGAAGCTTTTTTAGTTCGAATTTTTTCATTGACAAAAAGTGTAGCACTTAACATATCGGTTGTCAAGGGTTAATGGGAACTAAATCTTTTTCCTTGAAATTCGCTGTTTGGTTTGCTATAATCCAGCAGTATAGTGAGCATTTTACAGGTTTCGTAACTTTACGGGAGGTACAGGGATGGTAAGACTTGGAGTAAATGTTGACCACATTGCAACAATTAGAGAAGCAAGAAGGACCGTTAACCCGGATCCTGTTGACGCAGCGCTCATTGCAGAACGAGCAGGATGCAACGGGATAACTGTTCATCTCAGGCAGGATGAGAGACACATAAAGAAAAGAGATGTTCAACTGCTTCGCAGCGTTGTGAAAACATATCTCAATGTGGAGTTATCTATCAAACCAAATAGTGTGTCTTTCATAAAAAAGGTAAAGCCTGATTGGGCGTGTTTTGTTCCTGAAAGGATCGAAGAGATAACCACTGAGGGAGGGTTGGATATTCTCAAGCAGGCTGGGCGCGTAAAAAAAGCTATAGGTGATCTAAAAAACAAGGGCATTAAGGTCACTGTTTTTATTGAACCGGATATAAAAATGGTTGAGAAATCGAAAGAACTTGGGGTTGATGCAATCGAAATCAATACGAAAAGCTATGCGCTGCGACCTCAAAGTCAAAAAGAGATAACCCGCATCGTTAAAGCTGCCAAATTTGCCAGTGCTCTTGGTCTTGAGGTCCATGCAGGGCATGATCTAAACTACAGAAATATATACGAGATTATAAAAATACGGGAAATCGAAGAAGTAAATATTGGACATATCATCATTGCAAGGGCTGTTTACGTTGGTCTTGAGAGAGCAGTGAAGGAAATGGTTGATATTCTTCGATAGAATTATGGGATACAAAAAGCTAAAAAATTCCTGAACGGAGATATGTTATGAGAAAGAATTTGTTTATTTTATTTGCAATTGGCATTATTTTTCTATTGCATTCGTGCAAGCGGGAGTCGAAGAGAGTTGAGGGTACTCCTTACGAAATAAAAGAGAAGCTTGATTCTATTCCTTTCGTTACAATATCGAGTGAAGAGGTGTCAATTCTAAATATTAAAACGCTGGAGCCTTTTCAGACCTATCAGTTGCAATTGAAAGATTTCGTTGATGAATATCTCTTCGAGAAGCTTTTATTTCTTATTGAAAAGAAACATGCTGTGATAATTGATTTTGATGAGGAAACAAAGACAAGGATTAAACTTCCCTTTGAAGCAAAAGGGATAACTCCTCTTACGGATGCAGTTATCATCTATGGTGATAGCGAGGTATACGAGATTAACAGAACAGGGAATGTAATAAAACTTGCTGATGTAAAGAAAAGCCTTTTAGAGGTTCATGCCCTTCCGGGTTTTTCCTCAATCCTTGCTGTCCGTCAGGATAACGGAACATATGAGGTTGTTAAAATTTCAATGCTTTCAAAGAAAGGAGAATTCAAGGTCGAAATTGACGAATTTATAAAGATGAGAATTTCTCCATTTGGAAAGCGCTTGTATGTCTTAACAAAGAATAAGCTTCTTTTTCTGGATACAAAGAACCTTACCATGATTTCGGAGATTCCGATAAAAGGTGAAGCGGTTGACTTCGTTGTTACAGCCTCTGAAAACAAAGTGTTTATTTTCGCAAAGAATCCTGGGAAGATTATTTCCATTAAGAGAACATTACTGAAGGTAGTCTCTGAAACGGAATTTTCGCAAGCTCCTGAGAAAGAACATATTACCGGCGATGGAGGAAGTTTATTTTTTCTCTCGCAGGATACGCTCTTTCGGTTTGATACAGGCACTCATGCTGTTGTAAGAAAGATTTTTTATGGTAGTAAACCTGATATAATGCTCTCCAGTCAAAAGGGATTACGGTTGATACTGGGGAAACAGGGAGAATCATCTTTCTTCCTGCTCAACGGGAACACGTTTGAGCAGGTGAAAGAAGTGAATATCAAGGGTAATCTTCTTGCTGTTGCATGCGGTAAAAGGCAATTCAGGGTTGGGATTCAAGAACTCCCTACCGATACAGTACAAACAGATACCTTAACACATGAACCCGGACTTAAGCCCCAGTATCATAAAGGAAAGTATTTTACCTTACAGGTAAGTTCGAGCAGTGTTCGTGAAGGTGCTGAAAAACTGTTAAAGGAACTCAGGGGAAAATCACTTCCCGTTTACATTGATTCTTCTCTGATGAAAGAGGACCAGAAGGTGTACAGGGTCAAAATAGGAGCTTTTGAAACAAGAAAAGACGCTGAGTGGTTCAATAAAGGAATCAAAGCAACATATAATCTTGATTCATGGGTTTTGGAGCATGAAGTTGATCCGTATTTCCTTAAAGAAGCAGGATTTGATATTAATGGAGACAAAAACGGTGAATTGCTCCTTCATGCAGGAAGTACAATTTTCCTTTTCACGAACTATGATGGCATACAGAAATCCGTTCTCGTTAAGAATATGGAAGGGATGACATTCAGGGGAAAAGCGGTAACGCTGCGGGAAGAAAGTGGTTTCCTTCTCGGGATATCCTTCCATGATGATTCAGTTCTTGCGATTAAATGGCTTGATAATAAGTATGAAGTGATCAGGAAGAACGTGCCGCATGAATAACAAATAATACGGGATTACTGCCTGCTCTATTTGATGAGCACCGGAAAGAGCATAATTATGGAAGATAGTGGTGAATGTTGCCTCGAATGATGTCCCTTCCCAGAAAAGAACCGATTGATGGGTATCTGAACGGTTTTATTAATTACGAGAGATACAAGTATTTCCCCAGAAAAGTAAGCCTTAATGACTATAGAATCTTTCTTAAAAAGGCAGGCGATCCTCAGCAAACACTTTCACCTTCGGTTCTTATTGCTGGAACCAATGGTAAGGGTTCAACAGCGGCAATTGTTTCCAGTATTCTAACCGCTTCCGGATACCGCGTTGGTCTGTTTTCTTCCCCGCACCTTTTTAGCTACCGTGAACGGATCAGGATAAATGGTAAACCTATCAGTAAAAAAGATTTCCGAAAATGTATCCGGATACTAAAACCCTTTCTCGATAAACCATACCAGAAGCTACGGAGGACCTTTTTTGAGGTGTTAACAACAGTGGCATTTGTGCATTTTTCTCTTGAAAAGACAGATATCAATATCCTTGAAGTAGGACTGGGGGGAAGAAAAGATTCTACGAACGTTGTAAATCCCCTGATTTCGGTTATTACACCGATAGGATTTGACCATACGAGAACATTAGGCACAATTCTATCCAGCATTGCCAGAGAGAAATGTGGGATTATCAGAAACAATGGTACGGTCGTATCCTCTTTCCAGCACAAGAATGCTATGGAGACCATTGAACGAGTTGTTAAAGAAAGGAATGCATACCTCTTTGCTGCAAAGCAACATATAAAGATAGAATCGGCAGCAATTAAAGATGCTGGAATTCGTTTTCGATACAACAATGAGAGTTATTTTCTTGCGCTTACGGGTGCTTTCCAATTGGAAAATCTCAAAACCGCACTTCTGATAATTCAAATACTTGGAGAAAAGGGATTCCCCATTTCCCATGGTGCATTGCGAAAAGGACTCAAACAATGTGTATTGAAAGGAAGATTTGATATTGTTGAGAAAGATCCGCTTACCATTCTGGATGGAGCGCACAATCCTTCTGCAGTACGTAAACTGGTTACATCACTGAAAGGACTCTATCCCGACAGGAAACCGATATTCATTTTTTCCTGTCTCTCTTCAAAGGATAGGAAGAGAATGGCTGCTGCGCTCAATAAAAGTGCTTACCGGGTGATTCTTACACGAATACATGCTGAGAGGGCAGTCGATATATCTGACTTGAAGCACGTGTTTGGAAAAGCCGCTGCACTCACAGATTCGATAGAAGGTGCTCTCAAGTTGGCTCGTGAACTGTCAGATGAGGATACCCTTATCATGGTTACCGGTTCAATGTACCTTGTCGCGGAGGCATATGCAGCGCTCCTAATAAAAAGATGATGGATAGAGGACTTACTTTGCGCAATACAATTATGAGCAAGATTTTTTCTTATTTTCGGGCAAAAAGGTAAAGGTGCTGTAATGCAAAAGTTGCATTTCGAAGGGATTTTCTAAATATTTGATAATTATAAACTTAGAATGAACCGGGGTATTATTGTGCAAAATATGCACTCTTTTTTGAGTAATAAAGAGCGAAAGAGAATGATAATTGTTTTTAAATCCTTAAAGTGCTTAACTTAAATGTAATGGAAACCAAAGGTAGCTTAAGGGCACGAAAATTGCACATATATTATTCGATAAGTAATGTGCAATACAAAGCATACTATAGAGTGATAAAAAATGTTCGAGATATGAAGGAGGATTAATGAATAGAAGGATTTTTGGCGTAATGATGGCACTTTTTTTGCTGGCAGCAATGGTCTCCTTATTTGCTGCGCCGGCAAAGATACTTGTGTGGAATAATGACAGGGGTGAGTGTAAACAGGAATACCCGGATGTTGGAAGATGGGGCAAGGAAGAGCCTCATACAATTATTGTATGGCAGGACCCGAGAAGGGGTGATTATGACATATGGGGGCAGGTATTTGACAGTTACGGCAAAAAGATAGGTGAGAACTTCATTGTTAATGCTCAAAAGAAGGATGAAGACCAGGTACTGGCGGCTGTATCCACGCAGAAGGACTTAGACTTCTGTGTCGTTGTCTGGCAGTCCAGGCGTGAAGGGCTATGGGATATATATGGTCAGGTGGTCGGTAATGATGGGAAACTGATGGGTGAAATATTCCAGGTGAATGAACTTACTGAATGCGACCAGGTAAAACCGCGGGTGGAGTTCTCCGATCAGAAATTCTTCAATGTCTGCTGGCAGGATAATCGCAAAGAGAGCGAGAGTGGATGGGATATCTATGCACGGTCATTCATGACCGATGGTAACACGCCCGAACCGATAACCGGTGATTTCATGGTAAACAGAAGCGATAAGTTCGATCAGCTCAGTCCCGATGTTGCTATAAGCACCCCTGTGAAGGAAAAGGCATCTATTATCTGTTGTTTTACCTGGCAGGACTCAAGCAGAGGGTCATGGGATATTTCCATGCGCCGCTTTGACATTGATGGAAACCCAATCGATAATAGTGATACCCTCGTTGTTGATCCCAGTGTTGCACCCGAATCAGAATCGAAGTATCCTTCTATTGGCAGTAACTTCCTTGGCAATATGATCATTGCATGGGAAGATAACAGGCAACGGGCATCCCAATATACTATTTTCTATCAAGTGATAAATGTTGACATGCAATTTATAGGTAAGAATCACGGGGCTACGGGTACGCAGGATTCAGCTCAGGCGAGAGCGTGCATAATGGCAACAAGTATCAATGAGGCATCTATTGGTTGGACCGACAAGCGAAGGGGGAATTGGGACATTTTCGGGCAACGTATTGAGCTCACGGAAGGCTCACCGGTAGGATCGAATTTTGCGGTGAGCGACACAGTGAATAATAACTCAAGTCAAATTTTCCCGGCAGTTGACAGGGGCAATATGTCTCAACCGTTCCATTCCTTTACCTGGATGGACAACAGGAATCCGGAAGGATTATGGGATATCTATTTTCGGATAATTGATGATGTTGGTAAGCCTGCTACCGATGAAATTAAGGTTGGTAAACTCTTTGGTGTTGAAACCTCCTACGATGATGATGAAGATTATGATGATGCTTCAACCCCTGCGTGGAACGAGGACCCGCGAAAGGATCCCTCTGGATACAATGAAGAATCTGCTAAAGCAATGGTGGACATGCTTACCGAAAATAATATCGATGCTTTCTGGCAGATAACAGAGGTGGAGACCTTGCCGGTTCGTCCGCAGGGAAAGGCAGAATTGACGGATTATGATGTTGTAGTTATCGACCTGGGCTGGCGGCATGGAGGTACGAATGCAGGCTCGATAACCAAAGAGGAAAGAGATGAACTGGTGAGTTATATAGATGGGGGTAGTCCTGTTATCGTAACGGGCAATGATTTTGGAAAGCAATATAATGGAGAAATCCTCTACGATCGCTTCAACATTAACTATGAAAAAGATGGGAACATATGGACTACCGGTAATATCCAGTGGCTCCATGGCAAGGATGACCGTTTTACAAGAGGAATGAAGTTCGCATTCAGTTACCAGGACACCTGTGATAATTATGTTGATAATATTTCCATGGCTGGAGCAGATACAATCTTTGAGGCCGAGAACCCTCAAGCGAAGATATTCTTTCTCAGCGCAAGTGCATACTCGTTTGCGTGGAAAGGGAGAGCGCAGGGAAATACCGCTCATCTTACCTTTTCCATGACAGGTCTCGTCAGTGATGAACATCCCAATACAAACATCGAGCTCATGAGGAGATTGGTAGCATTCTGCGGTGAGCAGGTGGCACCTGAACCCATTACGACACTCAGGGTAACATCAACCGTGACACAGGGGGAGGGAGCAGCACGGCTCAACTGGACAGCCCCTATGAACCAGTTTGTAGTTCCTCCTGACTCGGCACATGGGTATATTCTAAAGTTTACCCATGCAAATCTCTCTTTACCTGATTCTGGAAAGATGCAGACCGATGAGGAATTTAATGCGGCGTTTACGTATTACCAGACATGGGAACCAAAGGATGGTACCAACTCTGAAGAGAAAACCATTCCTGGACTTCCGCCGGGAGATTCCTTGATCTTTGCCATGAAGGCGTACGATATTGATGGGGTCGATACTATGAATGCAACACTTGGTGATGAACCCATGGTAAGAATATACGGTGACACGCTAACACCTCATACGATTGTTGTTGGATCAAGTGGTGGGTATGTAAAAGATTTCATACTCAGTGAGATTCTCGATACAAGGGTGGTTGGGTTACCGGGGAGCGGAACTGATTCGCTTTTCTTTACCTGGGATGCATCAAAACTGTATGTTGGCTATGCACGCCATAACTGGAATGGTGGAGGAGATTTCTTTGTCTACTTCGATACGGAATCGGGAGGTGCGGACAGCACATTCCCTGAGAATTCGGGACCAAGGAATAAATTCCCGGATGATTTTAATGGAGACTACTGTTTCAGGATTCGATCCTATGCAAGTTATAACCTGTTTCAGGATAATGGCTCTGGTGATTGGAATACCACGGCTATCTCATATACGGGCGATTTTTCGGAAGACGATATAGTAAACAGCCGTCTATACTCTGAATTTTCCATTCCTTTCACTAACTTGAGTTACAATTCAAGTAATCCTCTCAAATTGCTTGTTACGTGTCAGGATGAAACCGATAATGACATCTGGGCTTCATTCCCGATAGAAAATGGTATCGGAAAAACGACGGACCTTCACTATTACTATTACTTTTCAAGCCTACAAGGCGGTGTTTCACCACGAGAAGAAGGTCAAGCGCTTGCCATTGAGTTGACTGCGTTCACTGCGACATGCAGAATTGACGGTGTGGAGTTGCGATGGAGAACGGAAAGCGAGCAGGAGATTTATCAGTGGATCATTGAGAAGAAGGAAGGTGGATCGTTTAATGAGATTGGAAGGCTTGAGGCAGGCGGAACTTCTCAGACGCCACGGGAGTATGCATTTTTGGATACCGATGTCCTGTATGCCCATTCATACACGTATAGACTTCTTTACATAGATAGTAATGGGAAAAAGGTTTCATGCAGTTTCATTACCATTCCGTTTGTTCCGTCCATCCCGAAGACAGCTCATCTGTATCCCGTTTCCCCTAATCCCGTACGTTTGGATGCACAAATCTCTTTCAGTTTACCGGAAAAGGCTCTGATTTCTCTGAAGATTTACGATATAACAGGGAGAATGATCAGAACGGTAATTAAGGGGACAAAAGAACCGGGATTTTACACGACGGTAGTACCGTTTGAGAAGTTTTCACAGGGGGTTTACTTCATAGAATACCAGTGTGGAAGCGAACGACTCTTGAGAAAAATTACTGTGGTTCACTAATAACCAACCATTCTGATATCAAGGCTGTCAGCAAACGCTGACAGCCTTTTCCTTGTCATTTGCCACGAATTTACACGAAACATCCGTTGTTGAGTAATTTGCAATGAGGTAACAGTAGTTGTAAGTAAGTCTATCCACCAGAAAAATCTTGACAAGTAATTACAATTTATCTATAATAAAAAATTGTATTACAGGGCCCGTAGCTCAGTTGGTTAGAGCAGCTGACTCATAATCAGAAGATCGTAGGTTCGAGTCCTACCGGGCCCACAAATGCATTGGGCGAGTAGCTCAGTTGGTTAGAGCGCCGGTCTCACATACCGGAGGTCACCCGTTCAAGTCGGGTTTCGCCCACATACAAAAAATAAAAGTGAATAGATTAATACGCTTTGTATCGCAATACACTAAACTGATAGAAAAGGAAAGGGTGCAACGAAAAGGTTGCACCCTTTTTTAATTGTACAGTATGTTGCAGAGTTTGGAGGTGAAATGAAGGAAGTACTTGTTCAATTATTCAAATTACAGAGTATTGATAGGGAAATATTGCAAAAAGAGAAGATGATAAAGCAAATACCTCAAAGGATGCAGGAATTAACAAACCAGATAAACAAACAGAAAGAGATCTTCAACGAGATCGAACAACGATTGAAAGAGGACAGTAACGCAGAACTGGCGGTAGATAGGAAATTCCAGGAAACAAAGATGAGTATCGACCGCCATAAAAAACAGCTGGTAACTGTCAAAACCAACAAGGAGTACGCAGCGCTCTTGAAGGAGATTGCTGTCGAGGAAGCAAATATTGAACGTTTTGAGGAGGAGATGTTGGTCCTTCTTGATGACCATGAGGTAATGGAGAATGAGAAAAAGGAGGAAGAGCAGGCGCTCAACAAAATGCAGGAGCGCTATGAAAAAGATAAGAAAATACTTGAAGAAAAAAAGGTGCTCTTTGAGAAGGAAATTATGGAGAAGAAGCTTGAGAGAGAAAATATTGGCGCGGAGTTGGAAAGCAGTTTGCTCAAGCGATATGAAAGAATAAGAAAATTACGGGATGGTATTGCTGTTGTTCAGATTCAGGGAGAAAATTGTGGCGGGTGTTTCACCAGAATCCCCCCTCAGGTAATAAATGAAGCTAAAACAGGGGATAAAATACTGACCTGTGAAAGCTGTGGGAGAATTATTATTTACAGGGAAGAGGGTTAGTATATTGACCGTCGAAGAGAATCAATTTATTATTTATTTTGATGGTGCAAGTAAAGGAAACCCGGGACATTCAGGTGTTGGAGCTATTGTGTTCAAAGAGTATGAAATATTTGCTGTCCTGACGAAATATATTGGTATTGTAACTAATAATGTTGCAGAGTACACAGCATTGAAAGCTATCTTGATGAAGGTGCAACCTATCATTGTAAATAAGAAGGAAGTGGAAATGCTCTTGAAGAGCGATAGTGAATTAATTGTAAAGCAGTTACGGGGATTTTACAGGATTAAGAATGCTCGACTGAAAGGGCTTTCCGAAACGGTGGTGAAAATGCTTGAGCGATATAAGACATGGAATATTGAACATATACCTCGGGAAGAGAATAGGATAGCGGATGCTCTTGCAACGTCTGCGATTGAGAATGCCCTCCGAGCATTAAAAGCAGAAAAAACAAATTAATTTGAATTAAACTTGAGCTGAGCGACGGGGATCGAATCCACGCTTTATAATTTTGTAAGTCCATTGTCTTACATCTTAGGTCTGAAATTCATATGCTATCAGGTCTTCTTCTCCTGCTTCTTTAAAAGCGCGGATTCTTCGTAAGCAACTATCGCATGTGCCGCAAGCCCTGTCATTATTTTTATAGCATGACCATGTGTATTCAAAAGGAACACCAAGTTCCAACCCAAGTTTCACGATATCTTTCTTTTTCATGGAAATGAGAGGAGTAATGATCTCGATCGTAGTATCTTTCTTTGTCCCAACGTCAACGAGTTTATTGAAGATATCATAGAACTCTTTTCTACAGTCAGGATATCCTGCCGCATCTTCCTCTATTGCTCCTGAAAAAACAACAGGGGAACCAATAACCTCAGCCCAGGAAATTGCGACAGAGAGAAATTGTGCATTTCTGAAAGGAACATATGTAGATGGAATTACCCCTTTTGATAATCCATCAGGGATCTTTAGATTTTTATTAATAAGGCTTGTGCCGCCAATTTTTTTAAAATACTCAAAATTGACAACAAGTCTTTTCTCTGCCTTGTAGAAATCTACGAGTGAATGAAATGCCTTTAATTCCTTCTCTTTTGTTTTTTGATCATAGTTAATGTGAAGCATGGCAAGATTGTATTTCTTCTCTGCTATCCCGCATGCAACGGCACTGTCCATTCCACCGCTCACCAATACTACTGCAATGCCCATCTCTTTCATGAGTTATTGCTTCCCTACCCCGATACCCTGTCTTGTCGATTCACTCTGTTACTAAACCCCTCGCTTGAGTCCCTTCCATATATACTTGTGTATCTGGAGATTAAGCCTCACGTGGATGGTATCTTCGAGTATCCACTCTGCGAGTTTCTTTGGTTTAAGTATTGAATGGGTGGGTGAGAAATTTACCGTAAGCTTTTCGTAGAGTGAAAATTTATGGGATATCCATTTTGCCCATTCATAATCTTCTCTATTTGATATAACAAATTTAATTTCATCATTTTGCTGCAACCTGTTGAGGTTTTCCCAGAGCATTTTGTTACTTTCTCCGCTTCCAGGACACTTAATATCAACGATCTTCACAATTTTTCTGTTAAGTCGCGAAATGTCCAATGTGCCATTTGTCTCAAGCAATACGATGTAATTATGGGCAATAAGTGTATCAGTTAATCCATAAACCTCGTTTTGGAGAAGCGGCTCCCCCCCGGTAACCAAAACGTGTCTCAATCCGAATAATGCAATCTTTTTGAGAAGGTCCTGTTTTGAGATTTCAAAACCTTCTTCATATACATAGGTTGTGTCGCAATAGGTGCATCTGAGATTGCAGCCTGAGAAGCGCACGAAAATGAAGGGAAAACCTGTATAATGTGTTTCACCCTGGATGCTTCTAAAAATCTCGTTTATCTTCATTGCCAAGAGCGTTTAGTTCGTTTAAAGCGTCAGGATCGTTCGGACCGTTGCTTGGGAGGAGATGCTCCGGTACCCATTAGTTTATCCTTACTCAGAATAAGTGACAGCGTACTTATCGGTTTCCCAGACCTTCACCGAGTCAAGGGAAAAACTTCCTTTTAAATTGTCTGTTATCCTTTTATAGATAAACTGAGCGATATGTTCAGCTGTTGGGTTTTTTTCCTTAAAAAAAGGAAGTGTATTAAGGTTTTTATGGTCGAGACCACTGATTGCGGTTTCTGCAATTTCCTTTAGATTCCGAAAATCTACACACATGCCAAGGGTATTTACCTTATGAGCCCTGACAGAAACCTCGATATGATAGTTATGACCGTGGAGTTCTGAACAGTTACCTTTATATCCCTGGATATGGTGTGCAGCAGAAAAATCAGTCTTTATGGATATGATAAACATTTCAAATACTGTAAGTTAAAAATCTTTCCTTGTCAAGAGGAAATGAAAAAAATTGCTTTACAAAAAAGCTTATTTGTGGTATAGCACTTCTGCTATACATGATGCGTTTATGCCTTTGCAAAAAGCGCTATCCTGTTAAGCCAAAAGATCAAGTTTGCCAGCAACTATTGCAGCAGGGAGGATACTATGAAAGGGTTGATTCTTTGTGGTGGTCTTGGAACAAGGCTATTTCCCCTCACTAAAATTACGAATAAACACCTTCTCCCCGTTTATGGCAAACCCATGGTCTATTATCCCCTTGCAACGCTGGTAGAAGCTGGAATAAAGGATATTATGATTGTGACCGGCGGGAATAATGCCGGTGATTTTTTAAGGCTTCTTGGAAATGGTAGAGAATTTGGACTCAAGCACCTCAACTATACATTTCAGGAAAAAGAGGGTGGTATTGCGGAAGCTGTGGGTCTTGCACAGCATTTTGTTGGAGATGATAAGGTTGCTATTATTCTGGGTGATAATATTCTTGAGGGAAGTATTAAGGATGCGGTGGATGCATTTGAAAATCAGGAACAGGGAGGCAAAGTTTTTTTGAAAGAGGTGGAAGACCCCTCTCAGTATGGTGTTGCGGAAATTGAAGGCGAAAAAATAGTTGGGATTGTTGAAAAACCTGAGAAACCTCAATCTAATTTTGCTGTTATTGGTGTTTACCTGTACGATAATGCTGTTTTTAATATCATCAAGCATCTCACCCCATCCAAAAGGGGGGAGTTGGAGATAACCGATGTTAACAATGCCTATATTCAAAAAGGTCAGATGACGTATGAAGTCTTCAAAGGGTGGTGGGGAGATGCTGGTGCGTCAATTGATGCGCTTTTTCTGGCAAACAAACATATAAGGCAAGGAGAGATTTCCTCTCCCTAATATGCACTGTTCGCTTTATGAGTAATTTTTCCTTTGAATGGAAATAGTGCGGGGAATCTTCTTATTTTGAGTGCATTAAAATCTTGTTGCTGGGTGCTGTCATTCATGCACCTTTGCTGTGAATAGAGAGAGAAAACAGAATGAAGATAGTAATAACAGGTTCCAAAGGCATGCTTGGTTGTGACCTTTCTCGCAGATTAGGAAAAGGCTACGATGTAGTTGGTATTGATATAGAAGATGTTGATATTGCAGCAGAATCCGCCAAGAGCTTCATTTACAGCATTAAACCTGGTTTTATTTTCCATCTTGCCGCTTATACACAGGTTGACAAAGCAGAAACTGACACTGAACTCGCCTATAAGGTAAATGTTAAGGGGACTGAAAATATTGTGTCCGTATGTGAGGAACTCAATATTCCACTTGTTTTTGTGAGTACCGATTATGTCTTTGATGGCGCAAAGGAGGTTCCGTATTCTGAAAAGGACAGCCCGAACCCCATTAATTTCTATGGGAAGACAAAATGGGAAGCTGAAGAGCTGATAAAGAATCGACTTTCGAAATTCTTTATCGTGCGCAGCAGTTGGCTTTTTGGCAAAAACGGTAAGAATTTTGTCAGAACGATCCTCTCACTGTCAGAAAAGAACGAGCGTATCGAAGTAGTTGATGATCAGCGAGGCTCTCCAACATACACTCAAGATTTAGCTGTTTCGCTTACTTATTTTTTGGATTGTAGTGAATACGGAATATATCACGTAACGAATGCAGGCAGTTGTAGTTGGTATGAGTTTGCTAAAGCTATCATTTTTTTTTCAGAAAGATGCATGGATATTATCCCTGTGAAAACGAAAATGATGCAGAGACAAGTTAGGAGACCCAAAAATTCAGTGCTTGATAATTCACTTTTTATTCAACGGTTTAATTTGAAAATGCCTGAATGGGAAGATGCGCTTAAGCGTTACCTTGCAGAGGAAAGAAAACTGCATACTGAGGACAATCCCGGGGGAAAGCATAAGGATAATTGTTGTTCTGGTAAGATTTATAGAGAAAGGGGAGTAAGGATTGGATTACAGGAGAGATATAAAAAAAGAGACTGAGGAGAGCATACAGGTAAAACAAAGGATTCTTGCAGAGTGCATTGAGGAAATCAATGTTGCTGCTAAGATGATGGTTAATGCAGTAAAGCAGGGTAAAAAAATATACCTCTGCGGTAATGGGGGGAGTGCTTCTGATAGTCAACATATTGCCTGTGAACTTGTGGGAAGATTGAGAAGAAAGAGCATTGCCGTTCCTGCAATTGCGCTTGTTACCAATATTCCAGTGTTAACAGCGATTGCAAACGATCTGGGATACGAGGATGTTTTTTCGAAACAAATAGAAGTTTTTGGAACAGCAGGAGATATTCTTGTTGCGATTACAACGAGTGGTGAATCACGGAATGTTATAAAGGCAGTTGAATCCGCAAAAGAAAAACAAATGAAAATCCTCGTAATGACTGGAAAAGTGGAGAACTCGCTCACGAAATTGGCAGATTGCGCTATTATGGTTCCATCAACGGATACGCCGCGGATCCAGGAAGCTCATATACTCATTGGACACATTCTTGCATTGTGTATTGAAAAGGCAGTTAGCAATTGAAACATTTAGAGATAAAAGCATTTGCAAAGGTTAATCTGGGTTTAAGGATTTTGGGAGAAAGAAGGGATGGGTACCATAATATTGAAAGTGTTTTCCAGACGGTTTCTGTTCATGATGGGCTTGACATTAAAAAAGTAAAAAATGGTTTGAGTATCTCTTCAAACGATCCTGAACTTCCCTGCGATCAAACGAACCTCTGTTACAGGGCAGTAGAGGTATTTCGAGAACATACAGGTTTGAAAGATGGTCTTGCGATCCATATTAGTAAGGAGATTCCAATAGGAGCTGGACTTGGAGGTGGAAGTTCTGATGCTGCATCGGTTTTGGTGGCACTTAATGTTCTGTTTGGACTCAATGTAAGTAGCGAAAAATTGAGAAATATGGCTCTTTCCGTTGGTTCAGATGTTCCGTTCTTTATCATTGGGGGGACAGCGCTTGTTACCGGTCGGGGAGAAAATATAAAGCACATGGATCCAGAGCCTTTCTTTCATTACATTGTTGTTTTCCCTGGATTCGGGATTGATACAAAATGGGCATATAATCAAATAAATTTCTTGACAAAAAGGGAAAACTGTAGTAGCTTTTTTATTCATAATTTTAGCGATGCAAGTATGGAAAATCTTAACAGGATGTTACAAAACGATTTTGAGGAGGTGATATTCAGAGAGTATTCAGAACTAAAGCACATTAAGAAGTTGATCGTCCAGAATGGTGCCTGTGCAACATCCCTTTCTGGCAGTGGATCGTCAATCTATGGGATTTTTCATGACTCAGAGGAAGCGAGTAATGCTCTAATAAAGCTCAGCAGAGAAGGCTACTGGGTGAGAGAGTCATGCTCCATCACGTCATCTAAAATTCCGCAATTTTCTGTAAAAGGCTAAGGAGGAACAATAATGGAGATCACAGAAGTCAGAATTACACTGAGAGATGAACCAAAACTTAAAGCATTTGCCAACATAACACTAGATGACTGTTTTGTTATTAGAGGATTAAAAATCATAGAAGGAGCAAACGGATTCTTCATTTCGATGCCATCCAGAAAGGGAAAAGATGGAACTTACAGAGATATTGCGCATCCAATCAACAACGAAACACGAGAACGAATAGAAAAAGTTATTCTTGATGAGTATAAAAGCGAACTTGCGAAGCTTGGTAAGCCAACTGATGACATAGAGATTACCAGGAAGCCACCCGACGAAAGCGAGATAGAGGTGTAGAAATTTTTTTGGGGTGTAGGCAAGTGGAAAGCCATCCGCCTTTGGAGCGGACATACGGAGGTTCGAACCCTCCCACCCCAGAATAACTGGATATGGAAAATTCGAAAGATGATATGAAGATATTTTCAGGAACTTCCAATCCTGAGCTCGGAAAGAAAATTTGTTCTTACCTTGGTGTTGAGGAAGGTAAGATAGATGCTTTGCGGTTTTCGGATGGTGAAATCCGTGTCAAAATTGGTGAAAATATCAGAGGCAAAGATATTTTTGTCATCCAGTCGACAAATCCTCCTGCCGAGAACCTGTTGGAACTACTGATAATTATTGATGCGGCAAAGCGTGCATCAGCACGAAGGATTACAGCAGTGATACCGTACTTTGGCTATGCGCGTCAAGATAAAAAGGATGAACCACGTGTGCCGATTACTGCCAAACTCATTGCAGATCTCATAACGGTTGCAGGCGCTCAGAGAGTTCTTGCAATGGATTTGCATGTTGAACAGATACAGGGATTTTTTAATATTCCTTTTGACCATCTCTATGCTGCTCCAGTAATGATTGAACATTTTCTGACTTTTGATCTTTCAAATTTTATTGTTGTTTCACCGGATCCCGGCAGTGTTAATAGATCGAGAGCTTTTGCAAAAAGATTGGGAAATCTACCCCTCGCAATTGTTGATAAAAGAAGACCTGAGCCTAATGCAATAGAAGTGATTAACATTGTCGGCGAAGTGAAAGGTAAGCATGTCATCATTGTGGATGATATTATTGATACTGCTGGAACCATTGCTGGAGCGTGCGCAGCATTGGATAGCAGAGGAGTGAAAGATATTTATGTCTATTGCACTCATCCAGTACTGTCAGGAAAGGCGTTGGAGCGAATTGCAAGCGTGCGCATAAAAAAATTCGTAGTTACTGATACAATTCCCCTCGGAGAGAAAAAAATAGATAACATAACTGTTCTTTCGGTTTGCGGGCTTTTGGGAGAGGCAATAAGAAGGATTCACGAAGAGCAGTCCGTATCTTCCCTTTTTGTCTAACATGGAGGTACAATGAAAGAGCTCAAACTTAAGGCAAAGCTTCGGGAAGGAACTGGAAAAGCTTTTGCAAAAAGACTGAGAAGAGATGGAAATATCCCGTGTGTTGTTTACGGTCACGGAGAACAAGCACTGTCAATTACAGTTATGAAGAAGGATGTGGAGGATCTGCTCAAAAAAAATCCCCATGGTCTTGGTGTTGTGAACCTTGAAATCAAAGATAAGGAAACCATGTGGTCAGTTATTAAGTTTCTCCAGAGAGACCACATAACGGATGATGTTTTGCACATTGATTTTCACCATCTCCACAAGGGTGAAATGATAACTGTCAATGTTCCTGTAATAACATTTGGAACCCCCATCGGCGAGAAAGAAGGGGGGATACTGGAACAGGTTACGCACGAAATACGGATAAAGGTTCTTCCGTCTAAGATATCCTCTGTTTTTGAGATTGATGTGTCTGGATTAACTATCGGAAAATCAATACATATTAGAGACATTGATATCGGGGACGCTGAGTTGGATGACAATCCCGATAGAACAGTGGTTCACGTTGTAACACCACGGGTTATTGAAGAGGTTGTGCCTGAAGTAGAGAAGATAGAAGAGGTTGCTGAGGAAGAGGGCGAGGAGGAAGTAAAAGAAGAAAAAGAGGAAAAGGAAAAAAAGCAGGAAGGGGAAAAATAATATCTCTAACACACAAACTTATTTGTGGACTTGGTAATCCTGGTAAAGATTTTGCGTGGACAAGGCACAATATAGGCTATATGGTAATTGACAGAATTGCAGCAAAGGAAAAAATGACTCTGAAACCTGGAAAAGGAAAATACATCTTTGATGAGATTATATACGATAGGTGCTCGCTTAAACTCCTCAAGCCATTAACATTTATGAATCTCTCAGGAATTTCAGTAAGTGAAGCAAAGGACAGTTTTCATATTGATAATGAAAATTTGCTCTTGGTTCTTGATGACATTAACCTGCCTTTTGGGTTCCTTCGCATGAGGAAGAATGGTACGGATGGGGGACATAAAGGGCTTGCGTCAGTGATTTACCATCTTGCAGCAGATGATTTTCCACGATTACGAATTGGCATTGGGAAACCGGAAAATGAACTTCCGATGAGTGAGTATGTACTTTTAAATTTTACAGGTAAAGAAAAAAAGGAAATACCCAAGATCATTGATGAAGCTATCGATGCAATCAGAATCTGGTGTGAAGAAGGTATAGATACAGCAATGAACAATACGAACAGGAAGGTAGAATGACAGCAATTCACGCTGCTCTCCTTGCGGCAATTTTGTCAATTGTTACTGTTTTTTTTCTCTCACTTTCTATTATCAGAAAGCAGCAGGGAAATGAGCTCATGGTGAAGGTATCGAAAGCAATCCAGGAAGGTGCTCAAATCTTCCTGAAGAGGGAATACACCGTTGTTGGATTCGTTGTTATAGTTATAATGATTGCTTTCACTCTGTTCGGCTATTTCTTTGATATTGGTATTAACTGGAAGACTGCAATTTCCTTTTTTATAGGTACAGCTGTTTCTGCTCTGGCAGGATATCTTGCTATGTGGATAGGGACAAGGGCAAATTCGCGGACAGCCGCAGCTGCGATGACTGGACTAAAACCAGCTCTTGAGGTATCCTTTTCTTCTGGTGCAGTTACTGGGCTCTCGATTGTTGGGATCGGTCTGTTGGGTTTTGTAATTGTCTACGTTTTATTTAAAGGTAATCCTTTGAATATCAGTGGTTATGCTATGGGTGCATCGCTCCTTGCACTCTTTGCTCGTGCAGGAGGAGGGATATTTACCAAGGCAGCTGATATGGGAGCTGATCTTGTTGGGAAGGTTGAGCAAGGTATTCCCGAGGACGACCCGAGGAATGCGGCAGTTATAGCTGACAATGTTGGCGATAATGTAGGAGATATAGCGGGGCTTGGAGCGGACCTTTTAGAATCTTATGTGGAATCGATTATTGCCTGCATTGCAATAGGAATTAGTTTCACTTTTATCGGAAGCAAGTTAGTTGATCTTCCCCTTTTTATTGCTGCCTTCGGGATAGTGGCGTCGATCATGGGAGTTCTGATGGTGAAAATACTGCCAGTGAAAAACCCTCAGAATTCGCTTAATCTTGGAGTTTATACAAGCGCTGCTATAATGATTATTGGTAGCTTCTTGATTGTCAAATCCTTGAATATTTCCTTCAGTGAAGGTAGTCGGATGTACGGCGGTCTTGGACCATTCTGGGCAATTCTGTCCGGACTTATTACAGGGCTTGTTATTGGATTGGTAAGCGAATTCTTCTCGAGCGAAAAATTCTGGATAGTAAAGAAGCTTGCTGAATCTGCTCAGACAGGTCCAGCAATTGTGGTGGTAAACGGACTTTCGATTGGGATGCAATCAACGGCTGTTCCGGTTCTGGCAATTAGTGGGGCGCTTCTTGTTAGTTTTTATTTTTCTGGAATGTATGGAGTTGCCCTGGCGGCGCTTGGTATGCTCTCCATTCTCGGCATCACACTTTCTGTGGATTCCTATGGTCCGGTTGTCGATAATGCTGGGGGGATTGCTGAAATGGCAAAGCTTGGGCCTCAGGTAAGAAACATTACCGATAAGCTTGATGCCGTTGGAAATACAACAGCCGCGATAGGGAAAGGCTTTGCAATTGGTTCAGCTGCATTTGCCGCCCTTGGTTTGATAACCGCTTTCATTGCAGTCATTTCAAATATAAAAGGCGAGTTTATTCTGAATCTGGAAGATCCAAAACTCATTGCCGGTTTGCTTATAGGAGGAATGATACCATTCCTTTTCTCTTCGATGCTCGCCAGCGCTGTTGCCAAGCTTTCATTTAAAATCGTAAATGAGGTAAGGAGACAGTTTAAAGAAATAAAGGGACTTATGGAAGGGAAAGCCGAGGGAGATGCGAGGAGGTGTGTTGACATTGCTACAAAAGGGGCGATTAACAAGATGATCGTACCGGGCATCTTCGCTATTGTTATTCCGGTTCTTGTTGGGTTTACACTTGGACCAGTTTCACTTGCTGGTTTTCTTATGGGTGCCCTCATAACCGGGTTTATGCTCGGAATCTATACAGCAAATGCTGGTGCGGCTCTTGATAATGCGAAAAAATACATTGAAGATGGTCATTTTGGAGGAAAAAATAGCCCTGCGCACAAAGCAGCAGTTATTGGTGATACGGTCGGTGATCCACTAAAGGACACTGTAGGTCCATCGATTAACATTCTGATAAAACTGATGAGTGTTATTTCGCTGGTATTGGCACCGGTATTTGCGCGGTTTAATTAAGAAGGAGGTAACGCTTGAGAGCATATGAGTCGCTAATAATTTTCGATCCTTCCTGCAGCAGTGACGATTTAGAGCAAGAAATAAATAAACTTACGGAGATTATTACAAATGAGAAGGGAAAAGTTATAGAAGTGAATCGTTGGGGGAAAAAGAAACTTGCCTTCGCGATTCATAAGAAAAATATGGGGAATTTTGTTGCTTTTCAGTTTTTTCTGCTGCCAGAAAAGATCAGTGCCTTCAAGGAATATTTTAAGTTCAACGATATGGTTTTACGAAATAACTTGGTTCGGGTGGAAATTGAAACTGAAATTCCGTATGATAACTATGAAGATGAAACCGAGGGAGAAATATGAGTGAAATAAGGTTACCATCCATAAACAAAGTAATGATATCGGGAAGGCTTACCGCTGACCCTAACTTGAATTTTACTCCTGATGGGGCTCCAGTACTGAAGTTCAGGCTTGCATCAAGCCGTTCATACAAGGACAGGGATGGAAATTGGCAAAAGGCGGTTGCGTTTGTTTCTGTATCGGTTTGGCGTGAACAGGCAGAGCGGTTTGCAGAAACGCTTCATAAGGGAAGTGCTGTTTTCATCGAGGGGAGATTAGAGAGTCGGAGCTGGGAGGTTGAAGGTCAGAGGAGAAACATTGTTGAGATAAATGCGTGGCGAATTCAGAATCTCGAGAAAGGAGCATTTGGTCCGAAAGCGGAGACTGAAGAAAAAAATGCGGATATCTCTAACAATGATACAGAAACAGATCAACAGGATGATGATCTCCCATTTTAAGTGTTGCAGGGAGCAGAACTCTGGAGATTACCGGGCTTTATCACATTCACGGAGAAGGTTTCTGAATCTTTGTTGATTGATAATCTCTGGGTTCTCTGTGGTACAGTTTTTCAATGGAGGTATTTTAATGTACAGAGAATCACGAAGAAAGTGCATGTTTTGTGAGGACAGAAGTAAAAAAATTGATTATAAGGACGTTGAACTACTCAAACGATTTCTTACCGATAGGGGAAAGATCCTTCCTCGGCGACATACTGCAAATTGTGCAAAACATCAAAGAGAAATTGCGAAAGCTATCGAAATGGCTCGTGAAATGGCCATTCTCCCTTATGGTGCAGAATTTTCTATTTGAGAAGGTATAACTTTATTCAGGACGGAGAGAAAAAATGAAGGTAATACTACTTGAAGATATAGATAATTTGGGAAATGAAGGTGATATTGTTGATGTTGCATCAGGCTATGCGCGAAACTACCTTCTTGTAAAGAAAAAAGCCCTGATTTCTTCTCAGGGAAATAAGAAGAGGTTTGAAGAGATAAAAAAGAAGAAAGCTATAGAGTACATGAAATCAAAAGGAGAAGCTGAAAAGCTTGCTGAGAAACTGAATACAGTGTCAGTGACATCTGTGGTAAAGGCTGGGGAGAATGAGAAGCTCTACGGTTCAGTGACAACAGCAGACATAGCCGGACTGCTCAAAAGTGAGGGATATGAGATTGATAAGAGAAAGATCGTCATAGAAGAATCCATCAAGAGTCTTGGGGTGTATACCATTCCCATTAAACTTCACGCAGAGGTTCAAGCAAGAATTAAATTATGGGTAGTGAGCGAGGCTGTATAGATGCAATTTCCATTTTTA
>CBDUQV010000004.1:0-26919 GCA_965369615.1 uncultured bacterium
AACACCTGCCTTATCTGTTCGGGGTCAACAAAGGTAACATTCTTTTCCTTTGAAAAATCTACCTGTATCTCAATTCCTTTATTATAAGTAGGATGGTTCTTAACAAGTTCTATCACATCACGCAGAATCAAGAGAATATCTGCATTCTTTCTCTCCCCCCGGGGAATGCGCACAAACTGCAGAAACCGCTCTATAATGTTGTTCAACCTCTCTGTTTCCTTGAGTACAAGATCCACAAGTCTTCCAATTTTTTCATGTGTCTTTATTTCTCTCATAATAACCTCAACTGCTCCCTGAATGGAAGCAAGCGGATTCCGTATTTCATGGGCAATTCCTGCTGACAGCTCAAGTGCAGTTTTCATCCTGTCTGTCATTCTTAAACGCTTCTGGATCGCCTCTGTCCTGGTCAGGTCATCTATACTAATCAGTATTCCACCATAATCAATATTCTCCCTTTTCATTACCGACACCGTAACCATTACCGGCATAATTGCCCCATCACCACTTGCTATTTCCAATCGTTTCTGAGTTTTTTTGGTTTCATCAAAATGAGCAATGAGGTCTTCCAACTCCTTAAGCCTTGAAGAAAGGACATCTTCGTACATTTTCCCCACAATTGCTGTATTCCCAAGAGAGAGAATCGCTTTTGCTGCAGCATTGCACTGTTTTATGGTTCCACTTCTGTCTATGGTAATAATTCCCGAGTCAATAATCTCAAGTATGTCATCAGTCGTCATACGCACTTCCTCTAACGCTCGCGAGCCAGCAAGAAACCGTTCTCTGAAATAAGCTGTTAACGCCGTTGCGAGATAGAAGAAAAGCGTGAAAATGAATATTTTAAGAAAATAACGGACAATTTCAGCTCGATAAGCAAATGTACTCAGATCAGGTGAAAGATGATGGTTCATCCAAACAATTCCCATAGCGATCAATGCTGCCGATGCAATTGTCGTAATCGTAAATGCCCCCGCTGGATGAAGAATAAATGCACCTTCCACTATATTAAGAAAAAACAAGAGTAAGTATGGGCTATTTATGTTTCCCGTAAATGCCACCAGACCGGAGACAATGATAGTATCAGTGACGGTCTTGATAAAATCAAGAACAGTACCTCTCTTACTGGTCTTGAGAATTACATAGAAAATAATGGTAGCGAAATAACTAAGAATGATGACAGAGACAAGCGGAAAAACCTGTGAGAAAGGATCACTCTTGCGAAAAAAGATTTCCGGACCAAGTACAACAGTAGCAATGATGGGCCGTAATACTATAATTAATCGTCTACGGGGAGACATTCCTAACCATCTCTTATAAGACTCGCATCCTATTCGCCACCCATAAACGTCGATGCAAGCTTGAAAATAGGAAGATACATTGCAACAACAATAACCCCAATCACAGCGCCGAGAACTACAATAATAATAGGTTCAAGGGCAGCCATCAGGTTCTCCACAGCCTGGTCAACCTCGCTCTCGTAGAAATCCGCAACCTTATTCAGCATGTCATCAATTCCACCTGTTGCTTCACCAATCGAAACCATCTGAATTACCATAGGAGGAAATACCTGTTTCTCCACAGCAAGAGGAGCCGCAATGGTCTCGCCTTCTTTAATGCTCGTTCTTGCATTCATTATTGCATTCTCAACAACCTTATTTCCTGATGTCTTTGCCGTTATTTCAAGCGCATCAAGAATATTGACACCACTTGACAATAATGTTGAAAGTGTCCTGGAGAATCTTGCAAGAGCTGTCTTTTTTAACAGGTCACCAAAAACTGGAACCCTAAGCATTAAGCGATCTATGACCAGTCTTCCATTACTTGTTCCGTAATACATTCGAATTACAATAAAAAGACCCGCCATGATACCACCAACAAGCCACCACCATTTCCTGAGGATATCGCTTATATCCATTATTACTCTTGTGAGACCCGGAAGTTCTGCGCCCATACCTGAATACATATTTGCAAATATTGGTATAACAAACAACAACAGGATTGCAACAGCCCCCATGGTAACAATGCCAATCATTACAGGATAAATCATTGCCCCTTTTATCTTTCTTATAATCTCGGCTGTCTTTTCAAGATAGGAAGCAAGCCTGAGCAAGATTGTATCAAGGGCACCACCTGCTTCACCAGCAGCAACCATATTGATGTAAAGGTTAGAAAAAGTTCTTTTCTGTCTTGCCAATGCGTCTGCCAGTGTCGCACCACCTTCAATGTCCTCCATAATCTCACTCAGAACAGTTTTGAATCCTGGTTTCGTGGCTTGCTTCTTGAGTGTATCAAGGCAATCCATTAATGCAAGCCCTGCATTAATCATCGTGGCAAACTGCCTTGTAAAAATTGAAAGCTCTTTTGTATTGAGTTTCCTCCCTCCCCCAAACAGTGCAAGCGAAACGTCTTTTGGCTTTGGTTTTACGGAAACAGGAATAACTTTCTTCGTGCGTAATGCTTTAAGAACCTCACTTTGGTTCTCTGCAACCATCTCGCCCGATTCAACTCTACCAGAAGCAGTTCTTCCCTTCCATATAAATGTAGGCATTTATTACCTCCTTAATAGATAACACTATGCAACCATAGCACCCTTTTCCTCTATCATCTTCTGCAGTTCTTCCGGATTCCTTGAATGCGCAAATGCATTCTCGAGGTTTATCTCTTTTTTTATATACAGGTTAAACAAAGACTCGTTCATCGTCTGCATTCCATACTTGTGTCCTGCCTGGATATGACTGTATATCTGGTGTACTTTATTATCCCTGACCAGTGCTTGTACCGCAGGGGTCGCTACCAGAATCTCAAGAGCGATCATCCGCCCACCTCGAATTCTCTTAATGAGCGTCTGCGTGAGTATACCGAGAATAACAAAAGCAAGCTGGGTACGAACCTGCGATTGCCTATTTGTAGGAAATATATCGATAATCCTGGTAATACTCTCTGCTGCCGAATTTGTATGGAGCGTGGCAAACGTAAGATGTCCTGTCTCTGCAATCTTCAATGCAGACTCCGTTGTTTCAAGGTCCCTCATCTCTCCAACCATCACAACATCAGGATCCTGTCTAAGAACATATTTCAAGGCGTTTGCAAAACTCTTCGTATCATCACCCACCTGTCGCTGATTAACAATACATTTCTTGTGTTTAAACAGGTATTCGATCGGGTCCTCGACAGTTACTATGTGCGATCTTCTTTCGCTATTAACTTTGTTAACCATTGTAGCAAGTGTTGTAGATTTTCCACTTCCTGTTGGTCCGGTAACAAGGATCAATCCCTTCTGCCTTGTCGCAAGTTCAGAAACAACAGTGGGTAAACCTAATTCCTTGAAAGTCCTGATTTGATAGGGAATCGTTCTAATTGCCATGGCAATTGCTCCACGTTGCATGAAAACGTTTCCCCTGAACCGGCTTAAATTTGGAATTCCAAACGAAAGATCCAATTCTCTTGTTGTTTCGAATCTCTTCTTCTGTTCATCGTTAAGCAAGCTGTAAATTAACTCTTTCGTTATCTTTGGCGTGAGAACTTCGTGGCTTGTCGGTACAAGATCCCCATCAATACGTAGTACAGGGGGCGCACCAACGGTAAGGTGTAGATCTGTGCCATTCCTTGATATTAACTCCTCTAATAATTGTGTAATCGTCATTATTCCTCCCTTTTTATCTAAAACGCCATCACACTATTATGAAATATGAAAAAACAGTCTGTTTCAGTAACTACCGCCAATGAAGCTGTTTGTTGTCATAGAGATGCTGTTTCCCTGAGAACTTCCTCAAGTGTAGTAGTACCATTTAATAATTTGAGAATGGCATCATCACGCAAGGTGTGTAATCCTTCTTCTCTTGCTTTTTCCCTGATGGTTGCAGCTGCAGCATTGTGGAGAATTAATTTCCTGATTTCCGAAGTTATGGGGAGAACCTCTGTAATGGCAATTCTGCCCTTATATCCTGTTTGGTTACACCGTGCACAACCCTTCCCTTGATAAATCTTCTTGCCTTCGAACGCTTTGATGTCTATGTTCGCTTCTCTGAGAAGCACAGGGTCGGGAGTAATTTCCTCTTTACATTCTTTGCAAATCTTCCTCACAAGCCTCTGTGCCTGGATGAGATTCAGCGATGCAGCAACCATGAATGGTTTCATTCCCATATCAACAAGGCGGTTGATTGTACTTGGCGCATCATTTGTGTGAATTGTTGAAAGGACAAGGTGTCCGGTGAGAGCTGCCCGTACGGCAATTTCTGCAGTTTCTGTATCCCTTATCTCTCCAATCATGATAATATTCGGTGACTGCCTTAAGAACGCCCTCAACGCTGTGGAAAAAGTGAAACCAATATCTTCATTGACCTGAACCTGAATAATTCCCTTCAAATTATATTCAACCGGGTCTTCAGCGGTTATTATCTGTACCTCGTTTGTATTCAATCTGCTCAACGCAGAATAGAGTGTTGTTGATTTCCCACTCCCGGTTGGTCCCGTAACAAGTACTATTCCATACGGTTGTTCTATTGCATTTATGAATTCACGTAATGAATCCTCTGCAAAACCAAGATCTTTCATGTCAAGCATTAATGCGCTCTTGTCGAGAATTCTCATTACTACCTTCTCTCCAAATAAGGTAGGAACAATAGAAACCCTGAGGTCAATTACCTTCTCCCCCACACGCACATTTATCCTCCCATCCTGGGGAATTCTTCTTTCGGAAATATCAAGCCCCGACATAATCTTGACCCTCGAAACCATTGCTCCTTTCATTCTAATCGGCGGAGACATAACTTCCTGGAGAACACCATCTATCCTGAATCGAACTCTGAAAAGTTTCTCGTAAGGCTCAATGTGAATATCGCTTGCACCTCGCTTGACAGCATCAGTTATGAGGAAATTTACGATTTTTATTACTGGTGCAGATTTGCCTGAAGCTTCAAGCTTGCTGATATCCTCCTGCTCAAACATTTCATCAAATTCACCATCAACCAATTCGAACTCATCATCAAAACCGAGTTCCTCTTCAAATTCCTTGACGCTGCTTATCTCTTTTGTTACTGGATAGTATTCATTCAGTAATTTTTTGATATCCAGAGTAGAAGCAACCCGTGGAAGTATGTCCAACCCTGTATTAAAGCTTACATCTTCAATTGCATAAATATCGCTTGGATTTGACATTGCCAGAAACAGTGACTTCCCTATTCTCTTGACCGGAAACACTTCATAGCGATTTGCAACTTCTGCATTGATCAATGAAATAATGGCAGGATCTGGTTTAATATCTTCAAGTCGAATGGGAGGAATTTTAAACTGCCTGCTGAGAAAATTGACAAGCGTATCTGCTTCGATATATCCCAGATTTATAAGGGTAGAACCAATTCTCTCCCCGGTTTTCTTCTGTTCTGAAAGTGCGCTCTGGAGCTGCTCTTCTGTAATTATGTTTGCCCTTGTAAGCAATGCTCCAATTTTTTCCTTCACACATCCTCCAATTACTTAATTGTCGTTTCCTTCAACACCTCTTGTACTGTTGTTAAGCCCTGTTTCAGTTTCTCAACTGCAATATCCCTGAGCGTCATCATCTTTTCCTCAACTGCAGCTTTCTGTAGTACATCGGTTGAAACCTTGTCGAGCACGAGTTCCCGTATTTTTACTCCCATAACCATAATTTCAAAGATACCAATTCTTCCCTTGTATCCCGACCCATTGCATACATTGCATCCTGCTCCCTTATAAAATATTGTATCCTTCAAATCGTCAGGATCAAGACCGATACGGCTGAGGTACTCTTCCGAAACATCCACCTCCTCTGCGCAGTTCAGGCAGATCTTTCTAAGTAACCTCTGCGACACAATATTATTAACCGTTGAAGCAATGAGGAATGGTTCCACTCCCATATTGACCAACCTGGTGATCGTTGCAGCAGCCGTGTTTGTATGAACAGTACTGAGCACCAGGTGTCCTGTCAGAGATGCTCGAATTGAAATCTCAGCAGTTTCCTTATCTCTAATCTCGCCAACCATTATAATATTTGGATCCTGCCGAAGGTACGATCGCAAAGCACTTGCAAACGTTAAGCCCACTGACTCCCGCATTTGAACTTGATTGACCCCAAGAAGGCTGTACTCAACCGGGTCTTCGGCGGTAGTTATATTAACCGTCTGGTTATTGATCATTTCGAGAGCAGCATACAGTGTTGTTGTTTTACCACATCCTGTTGGTCCGGTTACCAGAACAATTCCAAAAGGCATCTTGATTCCATGAATAAATTCCTCAAGCTGCTCTTCTTCAAACCCCAGATCTTCAAGATTGAAAGATACCGCTGATCTGTCAAGAATTCTCAATGCCATCTTTTCTCCAAACATTGTTGGCAAACTGGCGACCCTGAGATCAATAGGTTTTCCTCTAATTTTTACCTTAATTCGTCCATCCTGTGGAAGTCTCTTCTCCGAAATCTTCATCTTTGCCATAATTTTAATTCTCGAAACAATTCCCTTATGCATTTTCTTCGGCGGCTTCATAACTTCCCGTAAAATGCCATCAACCCTGAATCGAATGCGTAACTCTTTCTCGTACGGCTCAATGTGAACATCACTTGCACCTGCTTCCACACCTTTTGTAATAATAGTATTGACGAGTTTTACAATAGGACCTGAGTCAACCTCAGCAGCAAGATCACTCCCCTCTTCTTCGGACATTTCCAAGCCAACCCCCCCTGCACTGACAACTTCCACTTCTTCATCCAGTGACTCCTCTATCTCCTTTTCCACCTTTTGCAGCAAATCCTGACCTTCGTAATATTTCTCCAGGGCTGCCCTTATTGCAATTTCACTTGCAATAACAGCCTGAACCTCAAATCCCGTACTGAACTTAATATCTTCCAGCGCGAAAATATCATCCGGGTTGATCATTGCCACGGTCAGCTTCTTCCCGACCCTTGAAACAGGAATGAGTTCGTACTTCGTTGCTATTGTAGTAGGTACTAACGATAAAACATCTTTATCTATCTCAACGGTATTGAGATCAACACCAGGAACATTGTGCTGCTTTGAGAGTGCAGCGATCAGATCCTTTTCCGAAACATGACCAAGTTTGATGAGGTTTGTGCCGAGTCGCCCACCATGGGCTTCCTGCTCCGCAAGAGCCTTTTCAAGCTGCTCCTCGGTGATGAGATTTTCCTTTATAAGTAAAGCTCCTAATTTCATTTTTCATCAACCTCACTAAAGTATAGCAAAATGAGAAAAAAATGTCAAGATTTTTTTATGCCTCATCTTCAATGGACTTAATCCATTGTGCAGCATCATATATATTCTCAGCAACGTAGTCTGGTTTAACCTTTCCTTTATGTTCCATTCCGTATCCCGTTAATACGAGGATAGTTTTCAATCGTTTCCTTTTCCCCATCTCAATATCTATCCCTTTATCTCCAAGAGCATAGGATCCATCAAGCTGAATATCAAGTTCCTGCTCAGCTCTTTCGATGAGTCCGGTCCGGGGTTTTCTCGTACTGGAAGCCTCTTCAGGAAGATCAGGCGAATAGTAGATACCATCAATCTCAATTCCCTCTTTTAAAAGGAGCGATCGAAGGTCCACATGAACCTTCTCCACTTCCTTTTTCGTAAGAAATCCTCTCTTGATTCCCGATTGATTCGTAATAATGACAAGTTTGAAATCCAAATCCTGCAGCATATGAAGTCCCTCTACCACCCCTTCAATGATTTCTATCGCGCAACTGTCTTTCAGGTAATGCTTTTCCTTGATAAGAGTGCCATCCCTGTCGAGAAAAACCGCCCTCTGCTTCACAGAAGCTCCTCAACTTTTTCTATTGTATCCTCAACAGTAATACTCCTCAGGCATTCATACGTCCCCAGGGGACATTCCCTCTTGAAACAGGGAGAGCAGGAAAGAGATTTGTAAATGACCCGGCTTCGTGAATTAAGGGGACGTGTCCAGACAGGTGAGGATGAACCAAAGATCGCAATTTGCGTAATGCCGAGCGCAGCGGCAATATGCATCCCTCCTGTATCGGGTGAAATAAACAATTTGCACTCTGCAATTGCACAAATTGCTTCGCGGAGCGAAAATGTGCCGGTGAGGACAACGGGCTTTTGTCTGGTTAACGAAACTATATCACGAACAAGACCAATACCCTTTAATGAGCCAAGCACAACAACGAGTTGTTTCCGCTGTCCCATCAGGTAATCAATAAGTGCTGCATATTTTTCCACCTGCCACACCCTTGCTTTCCCATAACTACTTCCTGGATCGATGATTACCGGTTTATCCTGAATTGAATTATGCCATTCAGCAAAGATATCATTATTTTTCTCTGATTCCGAAAGAAACAATCCCGGGTGAAATTCATCTGGTACGCCGTTGTTTATTATCCTGAGCGCTATTCTCTTATAGTTCTCAAGAAGGTGTTCCGAGCGCAAAGCTACAGAAGGGATTACATCGCTAAGCAGAAAAGATCTCAATTCACTACTGTACCCAATCCTTCTCTTCACCCGGCTCACAGCAAAGAGAAGGGCTGATGAGAATGAGTTCGGAAGTATGAGCCCAATATCTCCTTTAATTTTCTTCATCCCATCCTTAAATCCGTTAAAAACTATTGTGCCATCAATAAAGGGATTATTCGTAAAAATGGATGAAACATATTTCCTGGCAACAACAAAGATTCTGTCATTTAAAAAAACATCCCGTAAAGGTTTGAGGATGGAGGTAGAAACTACAGCATCCCCAACCCAGTTTGGAGACCTAATGAGAATGGTTTGCTTTTTCATATGGCTATCGTATCACATCGCAGCAAAATAGTTAAACAACTTTTAGACAACCCAAAATCGTATCCTTAACCTCATTGACATCTATGAGTTTCAAGCAATTGTGATGTCCGAGAGGACAGCTATCCGTTCCATGAAGACTGCAAGGTCTGCAGGGAAGCTGTTTGGAAATGACAACGCTTCTTTCATCATACGGAAAGAACCCAAATGCTTCAACCGTTGGTCCAAAGACGGCAACAACGGGAGTTCCCGTGGCAACGGCGATGTGCATTGGACCGGAATCGGTGGTAAACAATATATCGCACACATGCAGGTAGAGGGCGAGTTGCCTGGGGTCGGTTTTTCCTGCCAGATTGAGAAAATGAGTATCTAATCCTTTCGAAATCTTTGCAATCAAGGGTATCTCATTCTCATTGCCAAAAAAAACAATAAATATCTCATGGTCATAAATGAGCGACTGTGCAAGTTTTCGCAATTTATCTATCTCCCAAATCTTTGTTTTTTTGGAAGCACCCGGCGAAAAACCAACGATTTTCCTAAAACCCTTCATTCGGTTCATCCCTTTTCGAATTTCTTCTACATCCCGTTCTTCAAAATATATCTTGGGTCTGTACCTTTTTGAGTTCTTGCCATCAATGGTTTCAAGATATCTATCCACAACATGCGGTATTTCTTCCTGTTTTCTGGATGCAACCATACGCCTTCGCTGACGTGTATATTTGTTAATTCTTCTTCGCACAATTGCTTTCCCCAGAAAAAGAATGAGCAGAGAACGAGGAATAAGGTGTACATCAATGATGTAATCATAGTTTCTCCCTCTTATCTTTCCTATTAACCGCAACAAATTTGCAGGACTTTCCTCTGCAACATTGTACGGGATAATCGTGTCAATATTGGGATCGTTCGAAAACAGGCTCTGAAATTTCATATCAGTGAGAAAATCGAGATGACACTTTGGATACCGAGCTTTTATTTTTTGAAAAAGGGGGGTAACAAGAACAACATCTCCAAGCGAACTGAATCTTACAACAAGGACTCTCATAAGGAAAATGTATAGCATTTTGCATGGCAACGCAAGAAAAATTTGCAAAATGCAACAGTGCACTAAGGATTTATTTTTACTCGCTCACGGTTACTGGAACGAATACCTCAGCCATAAGTGCTCTGATCTCGTCGGGTTTCATTCCTTTGCCAAAGAAATCATCACCGAAACATATCTCAAAATGAAGATGAGGTGTTTTTGATTTTGTGCCGGAACCACCCACAAACCCGAGTGTATCACCCTTTAATACGGGTCCTTTCAAACCATGCTGTATACCGCTCAGATGACAGTATCGCGTAACGATTCCCTCGCCATGGTCTATCCAGACCTGTCGCCCCCTCAGTATGTCAAGTGTAGCAGCTGAGGTAAACCCACGTTCCTTTGCTTCCTCTAACAGGGTGCTCCGTTTCTCAGTTTCAATCTCAACATATAATGTATCCGCGCGCATAACTTCCCCATCAGCAATCGCCTGAACAGGTGTTCCATTTTCAATCTCCACACCACAAAACCCATCATAGAAATCAAATCCTTCATGATAACCATTCCTGTACTTCCTCGGCGCATTGGGCAATTGTCCATCAAATGTGGCAACATGCGAATTCGCAATCGGCAGCATTGGCTTAAGGTTTTTCAATTCCCGAATATAGTCGTCAAGTGATTTCACTTCCTCGGCGGCATCACTTCTGTTGCCCCTCTCCTGGTCCTCGGTGTTGTTTCCTGTTCCCCGCGCATTATTGGAACAAGACATAAAAACTAAAATCATCAAAATGCATCCATATTTAACCATAACAAAAGTGCAATTACCTTTACCGATTAAAGAATTTCCCGGTAATGTTTTCCTCCCGCTTTTCATCAGGAATATACTGCTCCACCTGATTCGGCAGCAATTCATACATTAAGGTGATGTCACTCTCCCTCATACGAATGTACTCGCCCGGATTGTATTTTGAAAGCGTAAGCCTTTCAACAATAAAACTCTCTTCAACTATTCTTAATGCTTTGCCGGAGACACGAAAATAATTGAATTTTTCATCAACAAAAACAGGAATAGTGATTTCAGCACTTGTATTCATCGCAATTTCCTTTGCTTTACGCGAACCATCCTTGGTGGAAAAAAATATTTTTCCTTCGCTCACCAAACAGACGATCGGGCGAACATGAGGATGACCAATTTCATCGACGGTCGCAAGAAAACCTAAGTACTTCCCATCGTGAAGCAATGAATCCATATCCATCTATTACCTCAAACATCTTACTAAGTCAAGCAAAAACCTCCCGTGTACGTATCAGTAAAATATCTTCATTTTTGTTGACAAAATTATTTTTTTCTTGTATAGTGAAAATCTTGCAATGAGCGGCAGCCTGAAAATTGTGGTTAAAGTATAAAAAAGATATAGAGTTACTGTTGCACTAAAGATGGAATTGAACAATTTTTGAAATATAAGACGATTCTTTGCCCATGATCACGAAAGTAGCAAAGATTGAAAATAAACTTGGTTTACATGCTCGTCCTGCCTCACTTTTTGTGAAGACTGCCGGAAAATTTGAATGCGACATTAAAATAGAAAAAGATGGCATTGAAGTAAACGGCAAGAGCATCATGGGTGTTATGATGCTTGCTGCAGAGATGGGAAGCACCGTCAGTATCATTGCTGATGGTGTTGATGAGAAAGAAGCAATTGCTGCTCTCTTTGAACTTGTTACGGTGAGAAAGTTTGATGAAGAATGATACGATTTTAAGAGGAATCGCTGCCTCTTTTGGAATTGCAATCGGTCCGGCATTCCTGTACGAAGAAACAGGTATACTGCTCAAGGGAACCACGCAGCCTATCGAGAATACGGAAAAAGAAATTATACGATTCAAACAGGCAATCAAGAAATCAAAAAAACAGCTTCTCGAAATCAAAAAAGGTCTGGTAAAAAAGCTTGGTTTTAGCAAAGCGAATTTCCTCGACGTTCAGATACTTGCACTTGAAGATGAATGGATCATTGACGAAACGATAAAGAAAATTAAGGAGGAAAGGAAAGAGGCAACCCAGGCTATCTTTGAAATAAGCAATGGATTACTTGCAAAATTTGAAGAGATCGATGATCCTTACCTGAGGGAACGAACCTCTGACATCAAGGACGTAACAAGAAGAATAATCAAAAATCTCACTGACAAGCAGGATAAATCTATTTCTTTTACTGAAAATATGATTCTTGTGGCAAGGAACCTCTCGCCCTCTGATACAGCACAACTTGAAAAAGAAAAGGTCCTCGCGTTCCTTACTGATTTTGGAGGCAAAAATTCTCATACCGCGATTATGGCACGGGCACTTGAAATTCCGGCAGTTGTTGGTCTACGGGAACTAACAAAGAAAATAACATTGGGAGAAAAAATTATCGTTGATGGATATTCAGGTGTTGTTGTTATTAATCCGAGTGAGAAAACGCTTAAAAACTACGAGAAAAAAAGAAAACATCTTCTCGATATAGAAAATGAACTCCTGTGCTTGAAAGACCTTCCAGCCACAACCGTTGATGGTCATTCAATCGATCTTTCTGCTAATATCGAATTTCCTGACGATGCTGAATCCGCAAAAAATCATGGCGCACGCGGCATTGGGCTCTTCAGAACTGAATTTCTGTTCCTGACCGAAGGTAAACCTCCCGATGAGGAAATGCAATACAACGAATACAAACAGGTCGTAGACAGCATGTATCCCGATACGGTTATATTCAGAACACTGGACCTTGGTGGCGACAAAATCTTTGAAAACGCCCGTCCCGAGAATAATCCATTTCTTGGCTGGCGAGCAATACGCTTTCTGCTCTCCAGAAAGGACCTTTTTAAGACACAGCTGCGTGCAATTCTACGCGCAAGTGAACGACATACGGTAAGGATTATGTTTCCCATGATTTCGGACCTGAGCGAAATTATAATGGCAAAAAAGATTTTACGGGAAGTATCTGATGGGCTGGAGAGGGAAGGTATCCCCTTTGATAAAAATATGGAAATTGGAATCATGGTTGAAATTCCTTCAGTGGCAATTCTTGCTGACGATTTTGCAAAAGAAGCCGATTTTTTCTCCATCGGTACCAATGACCTCACACAGTACATCCTTGCCGTTGACAGAACCAATGAACTTGTGGCATCACTTTACGATCATCTCCATCCAGCAGTATTGCGAACAATAAAAACAATCATTGAAGCTGCCCATAGAAACCGCAAATGGGTTGGAGTGTGCGGGGAAATTGCGGGAGACCCTCTTGCCATACCAGTACTCCTTGGATTAGAGGTCGATGAGCTCAGTACTTCTCCAATGGTAATACCCGAAGTAAAGAAAGTGATACGGACACTCAGCCTGAAAGAGGCAAAAACAATTGCAAGAAAGTGCTTGATGTTTTCTACCGCAAAAGAAGTGCGAGCCTTCCTGTGTGAAATTATCAATACAAAACTAACGGTGATAAAGGAACTTATACTGGGGGTTGTCGAAGACGCTTGCGATGCAAACATAAGGGAGAAACCACAGTGATAATCAACGCAAATGATATTTCCAGAATGAAGGAAAAAATACTTGGATTTCCTGAACAAATAAAGAAATCATGGAAAAACGGAAAAGTACCACTTACTTCTCTGTACAGAAACCCTTCGCAAATCCTGGTATGTGGTATGGGAGGTTCAGCAATTGCGGGTGATTTGCTCAGTGATCTGTTATTCTCTGATAGTATGTTTCCGGTTCTGGTTAACAGGGGCTATGAACTTCCCGGTTTCGTCAATGAACGCTCCCTGCTGCTTATTTCAAGCTATTCCGGAAATACAGAGGAAACAATTGCTGCAATGCGCGAAGGAATCGAGAAAAAGGCAATGATTATTGTCTTTACCAGCAATGGAACAATAGAAAAGATGGCACGTGAGCATGGGCTCCCTGCAATAACTTTCCCACAAGGATACCCTCCTCGAAGCGCTCTTGGATTTTCCTTTTTTTCCATGTTAGGATTCCTCAAGCAATGCTTCGATATTCCTGTAGAAGATACTGCTATTGATGATCTCATAGAACTCCTCACCTCGCTCCGCGCTACATTGCAGCAGGACAATAATGAAATAGCCATTTTGGCAGAACAGCTCAAAGAGAGTATACCGCTGGTGTACATAAGTACTTTACTCAGATCAGTGGCATTTCGCTGGCAAACACAAATAAACGAAAACAGCAAAACATTTGTTCACGTAAACGTACTCCCCGAGGCAAACCACAATGAAATTGTAGGTCTCCAATTCCCCTATAAATTGGTAAAGAAAATGCATTTGATGTTCTTAAGAGCTCCCTTGTTCGAAAACAGGGAGATGGATAAGCGATTTGAGATAACAGCTCATATACTTAAAAATGCTGTTGGGAACATAACAACTATTTGTGCAGAAGGAAAAAGCAAATTAGAGCAACTATTCACGTTGTTATACAAAGGAGATTTCCTCAGTTTCTACCTTTCCGCATTGCTCAATGTTGACCCAACACCGGTAAAAAGAATTGACGAACTAAAAACGAAATTAAAACAGTAACATGAAGAATATTATAGCAGTCCTGCCGGTTGCAGGAATTGGAAAACGTTTACGACCTCACACGCTTACAAAAGCAAAAGTTTTACTCAACATTGCCGGTAAGCCTATATTGAGCTACATCATCGATGAACTTCTCAACCTTCCCATCCATGAATTCATTTTCATTGTCGGTCACTGCGGTAAGCAGATAGAAACATTCGTCAAGGATAATTATTCACTGAATGCCCGTTTTGTCTACCAGGAAGAACAACGAGGACTTGGACATGCTGTTTACCTGTCAAAGGACTTCATAGAGCCAGATGATGATATGCTCATCATCCTTGGTGATACGCTCTTTGAAGTGGATCTCACCGCGCTCATAGCGAGTGATATTTCTCTTATTGGGGTAAAAGAGGTTAAGGACCCAAGTAGATTTGGCATTGTTCAGTTGAAACAGGATAGAGTACAGAACCTGGTAGAAAAACCGAATAAGCCCACGAGCAATCTCGCCATCGTGGGAATATACTTTATCAAACAGTCCATGCAACTCATCCAGGCACTGGAATATACTATCTCCCGGGGGATTACTACAAAAGGTGAAATACAATTAACGGATGCTCTTCAACATCTTGTACAGCAGGGAAACCAGATGAGTGTTTTCACGGTACAGGGATGGTTCGATTGTGGAAAGCCAGAAACGCTGCTGGCTACAAACAGGTACCTCCTCGAGAAGTATCATCATACTACAGCGCTCGAAGGTTCCCCTATCAAACCACCTGTTTTTATCGGTAATGGAGTTACCATAGAAGGATCAACGATAGGACCTTTCGTAACCATTTTGGACGGATGTATCATAAAAGACACAATAATTTCCAACAGTATTGTTTGCAAAAACTCAGAGATAAAATCGTGTAACCTTGTCAATTCAATAATTGGAAACTCATCGGTAGTGAAAGGGGCAAATCAGATGCTCAATATTGGTGATTTCTCCACCGTCGTGGGTTTCAACGGGGAACGTATGAAGCAAAATGAAAAAGGGGATCAAAATGGCTGAAAAAAGACTGTTAACATCTGAATCCGTTACAGAAGGACATCCCGATAAGATGTGCGACCTGATATCGGATTCCATTCTCGATGTTATAATGGAGAAGGACACACAGGGAAGAGTGGCTTGTGAGACCTTTGTATCGAGGGGACTCGTTATAGTTGGCGGAGAAATTAGCACCACAATCTATGTCGATATCCCGAATGTTGTGAGAAAACTGGTAAAGGATGTTGGATATACTGATCCATCTCTTGGGTTCGACTATGAAACGTGCGCAATTCTCACATGCGTTCAGGAACAATCATCGGACATCGCTCTTGGAGTTGACATAGGCGGTGCCGGTGACCAGGGAATGATGTTTGGATACGCAATAAACGAAACGGAAGAACTGATGCCCCTTCCTATTATGCTCGCTCATAAATTGGTAAGAAGGTTAGCTGAGGTGAGAAAAACAAAGGCTCTGAATTTCCTCAGACCGGATGGCAAATCCCAGGTAACTGTAGAATATGAAGATAACAAACCGATACGGGTAGATACCGTTTTAATTTCCGCTCAACATAACCCGTCTGCAAAAGAAGAACAAATCAGGGAAGCCATTATTCAGCAAGTAATTAAGGTTGTTGTTCCTGAAGATATGATAGACAATAAAACAAAATTCTTTGTCAACCCTACCGGGCGATTTGTCATTGGAGGTCCCCAGGGCGACACAGGTCTTACGGGAAGAAAAATAATGGTGGATACATACGGTGGACTTGCGAGACACGGTGGAGGATGCTTCTCCGGCAAGGATCCCTCAAAAGTTGACAGGTCTGCCACATACATTGCGCGATACGTAGCAAAAAATATTGTTGGGGCAGGCATTGCTGAACGATGCGAAATACAACTATCGTATGCAATTGGAAAAGATGAACCGGTGAGTGTCTCCATCGATACATTTAGAACTGGCAAAGTGAGTGATAGCACTATTACAAAAGCAATTCGAAATATATTCGATCTCACACCGGGTGGTATTATCGCTAAACTCAATCTCCGGAGACCCATCTACAGGAGAACCGCATGTTACGGGCACTTTGGTAGGATCAAGGAGGGATTTAGCTGGGAAAAGCTTGATAAAACCAATGAACTAAAACAAGCATTGTTATAATTCAGAAAGGAGCATTCATGGACTATGATGTAAAAGATACCAGGTTGAGAAAAGGTGGAAAACTCAAAATTGAATGGGCTGATGAAAGCATGCCTGTTCTTCAATTAATAAGAAAGGAATTCACCAAAAAGATACCATTTAGAGGATTACGCATCGCTGCTTGCCTTCATGTTACCAGCGAAACAGCAAACCTTATGCGGACACTTAAAGCGGGTGGTGCAAAAGTAGCATTGACAGCTTCCAACCCGCTCTCCACGCAGGATGACGTGGCAGCATCACTGGTAAAAGATTATGGAATTCCTGTTTTTGCCATCAAGGGAGAAACTGACCGGATTTACTACCAGCATATCGATGCTGTACTGAGCATGAAACCTCATATAACAATGGATGACGGTGCTGACCTTATTTCAACACTTCATATAAAAAAGAAAGAACTCCTTGATGGAATAATAGGAGGCACTGAAGAAACAACAACGGGTGTGGTTCGTCTCAAGAGTATGGCTAAGAAAGGAATATTGCAGTATCCCATCATTGCTGTCAATGATTCGCAGACAAAATATCTTTTTGATAACAGATATGGAACCGGACAGAGTACCATTGATGGTATCTTAAGAGCAACAAACTTTCTTCTTGCCGGTTCAACAGTGGTTATTGCAGGCTATGGATGGTGCGGGAGAGGATTAGCGCTGCGCATGAAAGGGATGGGTGCAAATGTTATCGTAACCGAAGTTGATGGCATAAAGGCACTTGAAGCTATTATGGATGGCTTTAGAATTATGCCCATGAAAGATGCCGCACCGCTTGGAGACCTCTTTGTTACTCTCACCGGTGATATCAATGTAATAGATGTCGAACACTTTAAGAAGATGAAAGATGGAGCAATCGTTGCAAACTCCGGACACTTCGATGTTGAAATAAATAAAAAAGGGCTAAAAAAACTCTCAAAGTCAAAGAGAGAGATCAGACCTTCTGTTGAAGAGTATGTGCTGAAAGGTGGAAAGAAGGTATACCTGCTTGCAGAAGGAAGATTGGTAAACTTGTCATCTGCAGAAGGACATCCTGCATGCGTCATGGATATGTCATTTGCAAACCAATCGAAAGCAGTAGTCTATTTAACGGAGGACGGAAGTTACCTCGGCAAGAAAGTATACAAGCTTCCGGATGAAATAGACGTGGAGATCGCGCGATTGAAGCTCAAGTGTCTTAAGGTACGATATGATAAACTTACTAAGGAACAAGAGGAATACCTCCATTCGTGGAAGATCGGAACATAGATGCCCTACGAAAAGTGCTGGAAAAACACAAGGAGCGCATTATGATGAGAAAAAGGACAATAATTATGGGAGCTGCAGGGCGGGATTTCCACAATTTTAATACATACTTTAGAGGGAAAAATGAATTTGAAGTTGTTGCTTTTACCGCCACACAAATTCCGAACATAGATGAACGAAACTACCCGGTGGAACTCGCGGGAGAATTATACCCGGATGGCATTCCCATTCTTCCTGAGTTTGAATTGCTTTCTCTCATCAAAGAAAAAAATATTGATTTCGTTGTGTTTTCTTATAGCGACGTATCTCACAATTATGTGATGCACAAGGCATCAGCGATTCTTGCAGCAGGAGCAAACTTTTTGCTGCTCGGCTCTCACGAAACGATGATACCTTCCGAAAAACCTGTTGTTTCAATCTGCGCTGTGCGCACAGGATGCGGAAAGAGCCAGACGACACGCCGAATAGCCGATATTTTGCTTGAGCATGGAAAAACAGTAGTGGTAATAAGACACCCGATGCCCTATGGAGACTTAAAAAAGCAAATGGTTCAACGTTTCGCCACCTATGATGATCTCGAAAAACACCAATGCACGATTGAAGAACGCGAGGAATATGAACCTCACATAGAGAAAAATATTGTTGTTTATGCAGGTGTTGATTATGAAAAAATCCTCCGCAGTGCAGAGAAAGAAGCGGATATAGTCCTCTGGGATGGTGGTAATAATGACCTTCCCTTTTACAAACCTGATATTCATATCGTTGTCGTTGACCCGCTCAGGGCGGGACATGAACTGCTCTACCATCCTGGAGAAACAAATCTCAGAATGTGCGATGCGGCTGTTATCAATAAAATGGACAGTGCGAAAGCTGAGGAAATTGCGACCGTACGGGATAATATCAAAAAAGTCAACCCTGAAGCGTTGATTATTGAAGCGAATTCCCCGGTCTCTGTTGACAATCCGGAACTCATAAAAGATAAGAAGGTACTTGTCATTGAGGATGGTCCCACACTTACCCATGGTGGAATGTCATACGGTGCGGGCGTTGTTGCAGCCAGGGCATCAGGCGTTAAGGAAATTATTGACCCCCGTCCATTTGCTGTCAGAACGATTGAAGCAACGTTCAGGAAATTTCCGCAGATACAGCAAATTCTTCCAGCTATGGGATATGGAAAAGCACAAATTGTTGATCTTATAGAGACTATAAATGCTGCACCCGTCGATGCGGTTGTTTTTGCAACACCAATTAACCTTGCAAAACTCATACAAATCAATAAACCGTTTGTCAGAGTTACGTATGAACTTCAGGAGATTCAGGAAAACTCACTGCAAAATGTCCTGAAGACAATCTTATAATAATGAGCACAAAGAAGGCTGTTGTCGCCCTTGGAGGAAATGCCTTGATTAAAAAGGGGCAAAAGGGAAATATACATGAACAGTTCGCCAATGCAAGAGATAGTCTGAGCGGCATTGTTGATCTTATCCAGGAAGGCTACAATATTGCTATAACACATGGAAATGGCCCCCAGGCAGGCGCTGAACTCATCAAGAACGAATGCGCTCGGAAGGAAACACCACCACTCCCGCTTGGATGTATTGATGCTGAAACAGAGGGCTGGATGGGTTATATGATAGAGCAATCCCTTCAAAATCGCTTAAGAAGAGAACAAATCAAAAGAACTGTTGTCACCATTATAACACAGGTCATTGTCGACAGAAACGACCCATCGCTCAAAAAGCCATCCAAATTCGTTGGTCCATCATACAATAAGGAGACGATTGATGATGTATTAGATAGGGGTTGGGTCATAAAAATAGACAAATCGCGAGGATTCAGGCGGGTTGTGCCATCTCCAAAACCAATCGAAATCGTCGAAAAAGAAGCGATTAAGCATCTGGTAGACCTGGGAATTATTGTCATTGCTGCAGGTGGAGGAGGCATCCCCGTTTATATCCAGGACGATGGCACCTATGAAGGAATCGATGCCGTTATTGATAAAGACCGAGCTTCTGCTGTCCTTGCGCGAGACATCGAAGCAGAATTGCTCGTTATCCTGACAGATATTGACGCTGTGTATTTGCGCTACAATACGCCTGAAGCTCAACAAATCCGAAAAATGGATGTGAAGAAAGCGCAAAAATACCTTGAAGCAGGCGAATTCCCAACCGGCACCATGAAACCTAAAATTGAAGCAGCAATAGATTTCTTGAAATCAGGTGGTAAAGAGGTTATTATTGGACCCTTGCACCAGGCGAAAGCGGCTGTTGATAAGCTTACAGGCACCCTCATTGTGCCATAACAAGAAAAGATGGAACGGACACTATTTATCATTAAACCAGATGCTGTGGGAAGCAAATTCTCAGGTAGGATACTCGGAATGGTAGAAAATGCTGGCTTCAGAATCGTTGAACTCAGGATGTTTCAGTTTGACAGCAAAACTGCATCAGAATTCTACGCTATGCACAAAGAGAAACCATTCTTCAATGATCTTCTGACGTTTGTTACTTCATCAAAATGTATTGCATGTGTACTGGAAAAGGAAAATGCCATAAGTGACCTCCGCAAGCTTGTTGGAGAAACCGACCCCTCCAAATCACCACTGACAACAATTAGAAGACGCTACGGGACCGATATTCAAATGAACGCGGTCCACGCATCGGATTCAATGGAGAACGCAAAAAGGGAGATCAATATACTGTTCGGATAAATTTCATGAAAGATACCATTGTTTTAACGCTCAACTGCGGCAGTTCTTCCGTAAAATACCAGGTATACAACTGGGATAAACAAGCAATCGTGTGCAAGGGTGTTGCCGAAAGAATAGCAATCGGTGGTTCATTCATCAAGCACGAAGTTCCCGGACAAGCAGCGGTAGAGAAAAAGAAGGAGTGCGCGGATCATAAAGAAGCTATTGAATTTATTATTGACACAATAACCGGTGGAAAAAATCCTGCCATTAAAGACCTTTCCATCATAGGGGCTGTAGGACACCGCGTTGTTCATGGAGGTGATAGATTTGTTAAATCCATGCTTATCGATGATAAAATACTTGAAATTTTTGATGAATTAAAAGACCTTGCTCCGCTTCATAATCCTCCCAATATTACCGGGATAAAAGCTGCACAAAAATTAATGCCCGATATCCCGCATATTGCCGTTATGGATACGGCATTTCTGCAAACATTGCCGCCAAAAGCTTATATTTATGCTATTCCATATGAATGGTATAGAACATACAAAATAAGAAGATACGGGTTCCATGGTTCATCGCACCTCTATGTCTCGCGAAGAGCAGCAGTACTCCTCAAGAAGAAGAAAAATAAGGTCAATAGTATAACATGTCACCTCGGAAATGGTGTCAGTTTTACTGCCATCAAAAACGGTAAACCAGTTGATCATTCAATGGGATTTACACCCCTCGAAGGACTCGTTATGGGAACACGTTCAGGTGATATTGACCCGGGAATAATAGGATATATTTCGGAAAAAGAAGGGATTACCGCCCCCCGGATAATTTCAATTCTCAACAGAAAAAGCGGAATTTTTGGAATTACAGGAAAATATACGGATAGGAGAGACATTGTCGAAGCTATGAAAAAAGGAAATAAAAGGGCAAAACTGGCTTTCTCTATCGAAACATACCGAATAAGAAAGTACATCGGTGCCTACATGGCATCACTGCAAACTGTTGACGCAATTGTTTTTACTGCAGGTGCAGGCGAAAAATCTTCGGAACTGAGAGAAGCGTCACTCAGTGGTCTCGAAAAATTTGGCATAAAACTCGATCCGGAAAAAAACAAAAAAGCAACAAGCAGAAATATTGAATCTATTATATCTTCAGACGATTCAGAAATTAAGGTTTTTGTTATACCAACTGACGAAGAAATAGTTTTTACAGAAGATGTGGTTGCAATACTCAAAGGCAAGTATACCGACCCGCATACTTACAAGTACATATTTGAATATCCATCGTACCGTAATAAGCTTCGGGAAGAAGCGTATGGAAAAGAAGGGAAACCAAATGAATAAAATCGTAAAAAAACGAAAACTCGCAGACGGGATAAACCTCTTTGAAATTGAAGCAGCATTGATTGCCCGAAAGAGAAAACCCGGACAATTTGTAATTCTTAGATTGGATGAAACCGGCGAGCGTATTCCCCTCACGATTGCAGATGTAAATAGAGAAAAGGGCACCATAACAATTATCGTTCAGGTTGTTGGAAAGACAACCGAACACCTTGGAATGCTCGATGAAGGCAATTCCATTCTCGATGTTGTTGGACCTCTTGGACAACCAACGCATATAGAAAAGTTCGGAACCGTTGTCGCAGTCGGCGGCGGCGTGGGACATGCAGTCTGCTACCCTATCGCACGAGGGATGAAGGATGCAGGAAACTACCTTATTTCAATAATTGGCGCACGCAACAAAAAGCTTGTTATTCTTGAAGAAGAAACGAAAACCTTCTCTGATGAATTATACATCACCACTGATGATGGTTCTTATGGAAGAAAGGGTTTTGTAACAGATCAATTGAAGGAAATCATCGAGTCAGGGAAAAAAGTGGATCTTGTCCTTGCATCAGGTCCGGCAATTATGATGAAATTCGTTTCCTTGATGACAAAGGAATACGGTATTAAAACAATTGTGAGCCTGAATTCCATAATGATCGATGGCACCGGGATGTGCGGTGTCTGTCGTGTTGAAGTTGGAGGAAAAACAAAATTCGCCTGCGTTGATGGACCCGAATTTGATGGACATGAAGTTAACTACGACCTCCTTATGAAAAGACTGGCATCTTACAAGGAAGAGGAAAAACTCGCTCATGAACGCTACCTGAAAACAATGGCAGATAGTGAGCACATAAAGTAACGGATGTGTGTTAATTTATCCATTTACGAAATGAAGAAAGAAGACAATTAAATGGAAAAGAAGAAGAAAAAGAAAAAGAAAAGGGCACCGCGGCAAAAGATGCCGCGGCAAGATGCGAAGGAAAGAGTTGAGAATTTCAATGAGGTGGCTCTTGGATACTCGGTAGATGCCGCTGTTCTTGAAGCAAGCCGGTGCATCCGTTGTCCAAAACCAAAATGTGTTGATGGATGCCCTGTATTTGTAGATATTAGTGGTTTCATCAGCTTGATACAGGAAAAGAAATTTGTCGAAGCATCGATAAAAATCAAAGAAACGAATGTTCTTCCGGCAATTTGTGGACGTGTTTGCCCACAGGAAACACAATGTGAGATCGAATGTGTACTTGGGAAGATCGATGAACCAGTTGCGATAGGACGGCTCGAACGATTTGTTGCCGACTATGAAGCAGAAGCCGGAGAGATCCAGATACCGACACGACCCGAATCAAAAGGCAAAAAGGTTGGTGTTGTTGGTTCTGGACCCGCTGGACTTACCGTCGCAGGAGAACTTGCCAAGATGGGCTACGATGTCACCATTTTCGAAGCGCTCCACAAACCCGGGGGAGTACTTGTTTACGGCATCCCTGAATTCAGACTTCCGAAAGCAATCGTTGCCCGTGAAGTTGACTTTATTGAAAAACTTGGCGTTGAAGTCAAAACAAATTTCGTTGTTGGAAGAACAGCATCGGTTGAAGATTTTTTCAAACAGGGTTACGATGCCATCTTCCTCGCCTTGGGTGCCGGTTTGCCCTGGTTTCTTGATATCCCGGGCATAAATCTCGTTGGTATCTACTCAGCAAACGAATTCCTGACCAGGAACAATCTCATGAAGGCATACCGTTTTCCCGAATACGATACACCCATTAAGGTCGGTAAAAAGGTTGTAGTGATAGGTGGTGGAAATGTGGCAATGGATTCGGTAAGAACGTCACTCCGCCTTGGTGCTGATGAAACGCATATCATCTATAGAATATCGAGAAAAGAGCTGCCCGCAAGAGAAGAAGAAATAGAAAATGCTGAAGCGGAAGGTGTCATCTTTGATTTTCTCGTTAACCCGGTTGAATTTCTTGGAGATGAAGAAGGTCGCATCAAAGCAATGAAACTCATCAGAATGGAACTTGGAGAACCCGATTCCAGCGGAAGAAGAAGACCGGTCCCCATCGAAGGAAGTGAGTTTGAATACGAATGCAATACCTGTGTTATTGCAATCGGACAGGGAGCAAATCCGCTCGCACTCAGCGCCATCGAGGGACTGAAACTCAACAAATGGGGATATATTGAAGCCGATTGGGATACGACAAAAACCTCCGTGAAGGGCGTTTTTGCCGGCGGTGATATCGTCACAGGCGAGGCAACAGTGATCGAGGCGATGGGGTTCGGAAGAAGAGCATCGATCGCCATAAACAAGTACCTCAGCACAGGAGAATGGTAGCCGCAACCTTTAGGTTGCGTAACTTAGTATATTTAATGTAGTTAAGCTCGCAGGCTAACCTGTCCACCGAAGCTTCAGCGTAGGTGGAAGCCTGCGCCTACATTTATCCTTTACAATAATTATGAATGTAACTACCGAACATTTTGATTGCATTGTTGTGGGCGGTGGGCATGCCGGGTGCGAGGCGGCTCTTGCAACAGCACGAATGGGCGTTCATACCCTTCTATTAACCATACAACGTGATATGATAGGACAGATGTCCTGTAATCCATCCGTTGGCGGTTTGGCAAAGAGCCATCTTGTTTTTGAAATAGATGCACTTGGCGGAGAGATTGGTTACAATACGGACAAAACCGGAACACAGTTCAGAATGCTCAATACTTCGAAAGGCGCTGCAGTCTGGTCTTTGCGAGCCCAGGTAGACCGCATTGCATACAGGGAGACAATGAGAGAAGTAACGGAGAATCAACAAAACCTTGCAGTCAGGGAAGATACTGTTGAGGAGCTTCTTGTTCAGAATAAGGTAATTATTGGAGTTGCAACTGCATCCGGGATGGAATACAGGGCAAAAGCAGTTATCATTTCAACGGGTACCTTCCTTAATGGTCTTATACACATTGGTTTGGAGCATTTCCCGGCGGGACGTACTGGAGAGCGGCCATCAACACATCTATCATCATCGCTCAAGAAATGTGGATTTTCTCTTGGTAGGTTAAAGACCGGCACCTCTGCACGCATTTTGGGAAAATCAATAAACTTTTCTCATCTTGCCGCTCAATATGGTGATGAAAACCCCGATCACTTCTCGATCAGGACAGAACAGTTTGCTCCAGAACAGTTGCCCTGTTATATCACTGCAACCAATGAAAGAACACATACAATTATTCTCAAGAACCTCGACCGCTCTCCTCTTTTTACCGGTATCATCAAGGGAGTGGGACCGAAGTACTGCCCGTCAATTGAGGATAAAGTCGTACGGTTCAAAGAGAGAAAATCACATCAGGTATTTCTTGAACCCGATGACAGGACAACCGATGTTTACTATATTAATGGACTTTCCTCGTCTCTTCCAGAAGATGTTCAAGTTGACATGCTCAGAACGGTAAAAGGTCTCGAAAACGTGGAGATACTACGAGCGGGTTATGGCATTGAATACGACTTCATCTTCCCAACGCAGATTTTCCCAACCCTTGAAACGAGAAAAATACGAGGACTCTACCTGTCAGGACAGATCAACGGAACATCAGGATACGAAGAGGCTGCTGCTCAGGGTATTATGGCAGGCATTAACGCGGTCCAGAAAATCCGAGGGGAAAAACCATTTGTGCTTTCACGGGATGAAGCATACATTGGTGTACTCATCGACGATCTCATCACCAAGGAAATAGCGGAGCCGTACAGGATGTTCACTTCATTAGCTGAATTCCGGCTCATGCTGAGACAGGATAATGCTGATACCCGTTTACTCAATTATGGATACCAATACGGTCTTGTAAACAAAACATATGTTGAAACACTTGATAAGAGAAACCACACAATTAAAGAGACCATTGAAAAAATCAAGAAAACAATCATCGTTCCGGAAGCCATTAACGAAACTCTGCGGAAAAGAAATACACGTGAAATAGGCGAGCCAAAACCGCTCTTTCAAATTCTCAAGAGACCTGAAATATCGTATGGTGATATAGAACACATTGCAGGAACTATTCCCCCAGAAGTTGCAAAACGAGTTGACATCCATGCAAAATACGACGGCTACATTGAAAGGCAACTCCTTGAAGCAAAAAGAATGAAAGAATTTGAGAATACAATGCTTCCACAGAAGATCGATTATGCAGCATTACAAGGACTTTCAAAAGAAGCAGCAGAAAAACTCAATAAAATAAAACCGGTTACCCTCGGGCAGGCTTCAAGAATCTCCGGTGTCCGCGCATCCGACATCTCCCTTCTCCTCGTTCACCTGAAACGACTCAGCCACAGCTAAAAATAATTCATTCCCCCCTTGACAGACCCACCATTCTGCATTATACTTTATTGAAAATGAATATCAATATCATTAAACGAAAAGAAAGCGAACTGAGCCATTATCTGCGGCAGAAGGGCTTGCGGTTAACACAGCAGCGAAAACAAATTATCGGTTATTTCTTCAGCACATACAAGCATTACAGTGTCGAAGAATTGTATGAGGAAATGAGACCGGAGATAGCGGGGATTGGGTTGGCAACGGTGTACCGGACAATGCAGTTACTTGTTGATGCTGGATTGGCTTTACAAAGACGTTTCAAAGATAATATTACACGCTATGAACCGATACACAAGAACCACCATGATCATATGATCTGTCTTGGTTGTGGTGAAATTATCGAATTTGGAAACAAGAAGATAGAAACAATGCAGGAAGAAGTTGCAAAAAGACATAAATTCGTTCCGGTATCACATAGATTGGAGCTTTATGGATACTGTGCAAAATGCATGGCGAAACAAAGACGAGGAAAGAGGGGAAAATGAAGGAACTCGATTTGACTGAGATGAAAAACAGTATCAGCGGAACCATTGTTAAGATTCTTGGCGGAAGGGGAATGAGAACGAGGGTTGGAGCATTGGGTATACGAGTTGGGTGCAAAATAGAAAAGGTTTCGGAGCATATGATGCGTGGTCCTGTTGTTGTGAAAGTGGGAGCTACAAGAGCTGCAATAGGATATGGGATGGCGAAGAAGATTATTGTAAGCGTGGAGTGACAAATAACAAGTGACAGGTTACAAGTGGCAAGTAACAAGTTGCAAGTGACAAGTAGCAATTAAC
>CBDUQV010000005.1:0-25997 GCA_965369615.1 uncultured bacterium
AACTTCGTAATTGTTCCCAATGCAAATATTGCTCAGGAAAACATTGTTAACTACTCAGCGCATCAGAAAACACTGGCGCGATACGTTAATGTAGGTGTTCACTACCGCTTCCCGCCAAAATTGGTAAAAGACATTATCAAAGAAGCCGTTCTCTCAACAGAGGGCGTACTCAAAAAACCAGAACCGGTGACCAGATTAATCACGTTTAAGGATTTTTCAGTGGAATACCAATGCAAATTCTGGATACGTGATTATCCCAACCTTTATAATATTGAAGATGCGGTAAAATCAAAGATATGGTACTTCTTTAAGGAAAACGAAATTGAGATACCCTTCCCTATCAGAACAATTTATACGTATAAGGGTGTTAAAACCGGAAAAAAGGAGATAGGTGCTATTGTCTCACTCCTTGAGCAGGTTCAAATATTCGCTCCCCTCACCAAGCAAGAAATTAGCAAACTCGCCCGGCAATTCATTCTCGGTTATTTCGCTCGCGGAGAAAAACTGATACACGAAGGCGAAGAAGGGAGCACATTCTTTATTATCAAGGAAGGGAAGGTATCCGTCAACGTAACTATGGGTGATAGAGTAAAGAAAGTGAAATTCCTCGGTGCGAGTGATTTCTTTGGAGAGATGTCGCTCCTGACAGGAGAAAAGCGGTCTGCAACCATTATTGCGGAGGAGGAAACAGAGGTACTTATTCTCGATAGAGAGGACTTTGCTCTTATTCTCAAAAAGAAACCCGCCATAGCAGATGGTATTAGCAAGATCCTTGCTTTAAGAAAAGCCGAACTCGGCGAAAAAACAAAAATTATCAAATCGCAGAAGGATGCAAAGAAAAAAACGGAAGCAAGGTCGATCCTAAAGAAGATTAGAAATGTCTTCGAACTCAAGAAAAGAAAATGATAAAGGTCTGGGTTTCGATTACAAGGCCTCTGAATATCCTTATTACCGGTTGTGCGGTATTTATCGGTGCATTATTAACAGGAACGCTCTCACCTCTTTCAAAAATTATTTTCGCTCTGTGCTCCGCAGCTTTTATCTGCGCAGGTGGAAATGTACTGAATGATTATTTCGATGTGGATATTGATAAAATCAATAAGCCCCGTCGACCCATTCCGAGCGGAAAAATCCAGAAAAATAATGCACTCATTTATTCAATTGGTCTTTTAGCCTGTGGTTTTCTCCTTGCATTTTTTATTTCCCTTCAAGCAGTGCTTCTTGCAGCAATCGCTGTTGTATTACTGGTTTCATACAATGCTTATGCAAAGAGGAGAGCGGGCATTATTGGCAACATGCTCATTAGTATAACCGGAGCATTGCCAATTGCATACGGGGGAATCGCAACAGGGAAGATTCATGGCATCCTCTTCCCGACCGTTTTTGCCTTCCTGCTCCATCTTGGCAGGGAAATCATCAAGGATATTGAAGATGTTGCCGGTGACAGACTCGCAAAATCGTGCTCGGTCCCGACACGATTCACGCCACAGGTGTCATATTACATCGGTTTTATACCCCTTCTCTTCCTCTTTATCATTACCCCGCTTCCCTTTATCTTCAAGCTGTACAACGTATTCTATCTTCCCCTTGTTTTACTGCTGGTCAACCTTCCGCTGCTCATCTCATTTTTCTTCTTCAGAAAAAAACTTAATACCGCAAACCTTCACAAACTCAGTAACATACTGAAATTAGAAATGGTTTTTGGTCTGCTCTCATTGATCATTGGAACACTGTGAACCCCGGTGTTTCACAAATATGTTGACAGAGCGTGCATTTTGCAATAGTATAGGGAAAGAATACTATTGATAAGGAGATACTATGAAAGTCATGTTGCTGTTTCTCGTCTTTCTATTGCTCTTCATCTCTCTTTTTGCAGATGAATATAATCCCACAACACTTGTTGTGCCCCCATTCAAACACACTTTTGGATATAGCAGAATTACCCAGTCATCACTAAAAATGGCTGTCGGTGAAAAAATAAAATTCAACAATCCTCAGGATATCGCTGCCGTTAAACTCCGTGCGCTCGATGACAGGTCCACAAAGGAGGATGACGATGAGTTGACCATCTTTGCCCTCAACTCAGGAAATCACCAGATTTTCTACAATAAGGGCTTCAAAGGTTACGGCACGTACGGAAAATTCGGAAGTGGCGAACAACAACTGTGGAATCCCATGGGTATCTGCGCAAATCCGGATGGAGATGTCTGGGTTGCTGACACACAAAATGACCGGATCGTAAAACTATTCAGCGACGGGAAAAATCTCGAATTCGTAAAAATTGTTGGAGACTTTGGCATGCGAAAGGGAGCGTTCGATTCACCCCATGATGTAGCGGTGGATCAAAGCGGAAGGATTTATGTAGCGGATACGGGAAATGACAGGATACAGATTTTCTCGAAGGATGGAGAGTTTTTGTATTCTTTTTCCGGTACAGCAGACTTTCATCTTATCAAACCAACGGCTATTACCGTTATCGATGCACGGGATAGATGGTCCTTTTTCGGTTCAGAATTTATTATTGTTATAGATGATAACAGAACAAGGATCTCACAATTTACCATAGAAGGAAAGATAATTGCAAGTATCTCAACCTATGGGCTTGGAATAGAGCATGCCCGACTCGGACACACAGCAATTGACTACTACAACAATATCTATGTTGCCGATGAGGAGAATTGCAAAATCCACATTTTTGACAAGGACCTTAAATTTGTGACCTCCTATGGACGAAAAGGTTCCGGAAAGGCAGAGTTCTATCATCCCCGATCAATTACCATCTGGAAACGTTTTGGTCAGGTCTTTGTCCTCGGCGCTAACGAAGCTCAATACTACTGGGTAGGAGTAGACGGATATTTCAAGGGTGTTTTCCCATCCATCTTTGCTGAAGAAGAACCAGGTGCCACCATCTCCCTCTTCATAACGCAGCCAGCAAAAATAATTGTGAATATCCACAAAAAAGGAACCAAAGACCTTATTCGAACGCTCCTTCCTCCACTGAAAAGAAATGTCGGTGAACAAAATATTGTGTGGGATGGTCTTGATCAGGACGGAAGGCTCGTTGCTCCCGGCAAATACGAAATAGAGGTGATTCTAAAACCAACCTATTCATCAAAATCGAGTTTTCAGAAGAAATTAACCGCATATGTTGAAAGGCAGTAATGGTCCTCGCGCTCTTTCTTGTACTCACTTTACTTCCTCAGGATACGACAACGGTTGACATTCGCTACTTCCCGATCCTTAAAAAAATTCCTGTAATTGAAAAATCCCCGTTCCGGGGTGAACCATTCATCTTTGAGGTCACGCAACCGTACGTTCGTTTTGACGAACGAGTACTCTCATTTCTCGATATAGCAAACCAGAGCACAATCCCGTACCCTGATGCAATGCATAATTTCAAATGGCATGCTGTCTTCAACCATGTTGGTTTACTGAACGAGGATTTTTCTGGAAATGTTTATGCTCCACCATACTTACTGCAGAATCTATACATCAATTTTGCACCAACACCAACCTTACTGTACGGAACAACTACCTTTCCGTCGTATCTGTCGATCAAAGAGTTTAATAAACAGGTGCCTTTCTCGCAGATACGACTCTTCAGAGATAAAGAAGAAAACGAAAACATCCAGCTGACGTTTGGGAGGAGTATCACTCGGTCTGGCAGATTCAATATCGCAGCAGACTACACCGAAGAACCAACAGGGACAAAACGTTCTATCGGACTGGATGCTGGCTTTGATTTGCCCTTTGCAACATCCTCTCACTTTCTCTTTTATGATAGCAAAGACGAAAGGACTGGATTTCCTCTCGAACAGCAACTCCTTCTGTTATCGTTGGCACGAAAAGAGGCAATGATCGGGATGTACAGAAAGCAGGAAAATAACATAGAAACAATAGGAGTGCTGTCCGATATCTACCTGCACCTTCCATTTGCATCAATCACTGCAGGTTTTGACTATCCCAATATTGACTCCTCTTACTATCAGTTTTCGCTTATTGATAGAATAAATCCTGTACCCCTGCTCTATGTTGTTCCGCGGTTCACCGTTGATAAAGATAAGAACTATGCCGTCTCTCTTGGTACCGGATATCATACAGCGGTGAATGGGTTCATTTACGCTAACGTGTGTTATGACAGCGATGAGGTGGTCCACACATCATTTGGGTTCAGGGCAAAAACTGAAAATGCATGTCTTGAGAGTTTCCTCTTCTGGACAGATGTATTCACAGAAGAACATTCGGGAGCAGCACTCTTTTACGATGGAAAATTGCTTACGAATCTCTGGACTTCCTCTCTATTCCTGTTACGGCTTGATGGAACATACACCATTTATCTGCAACCTCTTTTGGAAAAACCATTCAAAAACGGAAAACTAAGACCAGCCATTTTCACAGGAATACAGTATGAACATACTGGCACTCACACGTTTAATGAAGAGATCGGGATGAATGCCGGTTTCATACTCACCATCATAGACGTCTCTCTCTACTTTGTATTTGACGATATCACTGACAGTGAAAAAAGGCAGTACAAATTCGGCGTAAGCTGGGACTTCTTTGACTAAACCCTCACTTCAGAGATGGTTTCCGTACTGATAATTCACGGCATACATCAAACACTTCTTTGCCATTGATGTACTCTGTACAAAACATTTTTCTATCACATGGGTAAAACCTGCGGCTACAACTCTTCAATTGATATTTCTTTATTCGTATAAATACAGATCGATGCGGCGATCTTGAGTGATTCCTCTACGACACTTTTTGCATCGAGATCGGAGAATTCCATCAGAGCAGTAGCAGCAGCAAGCGCGTACGACCCGCCGGAACCAATCGCTATCATTTTATTATCAGGTTCTATCACCTCTCCACTCCCTGAAATGAGCAATGTACTCTTCTTATCAAGAATCACAAGCAACGCTTCCAGTCTTCTCAAGTATTTGTCGGTTCTCCAATCTTTTGCCAGTTCAACTGCAGCCCTTGCAAGATTTCCATGAAATTCCTTCAGTTTCTCTTCAAACCGCTCAAAAAGAGTAAATGCATCCGCAACTGAGCCGGCAAATCCCGCAAGAACTTTTCCGTCATAGAGTTTTCTGATTTTCTTTGCCTTTTCCTTGATCACCGTCTCTTTTAGCGTAACCTGACCATCCCCGCCTATTACCGTTTTTCCCTTATAGTTCAACCCCAGTATTGTTGTTCCCTTCATTGATACTCCTTTCCTCTTCGTTTTGGACTTACTTCTTTACGCTTCCTCCCTCTCTGCTTCCCCAACTCCTTTTTATCATAATTTTGCCTACTCTTTCAAGTGCTTTTTTTGCACCTAATTTCCTGAATATCGCTCTTGATTGCATAAATGCTCTTTTCGCACTTTTTCCATCCCCTTCTTCCGAGAGTGTTATGCCAAATTCAAACAGTGACTTTCCCAGCTCATACTGTTCTTCATCATTCCGCAGCAATTCAATGGACAATCGTGCAAAACGCCTCGATTCATCGAGTTCCTTTTTTTCTCGTTTGAAACGGGACATTAAACGATAAAATTGTGCCCTTTGAAACTCAGTTCCGTTCGAATCAAGAAGCTTGTCGATCCGTGCAACCAAATGCTGTGCCTTTGCCTGTTCCTTTGAAGATACATGCAGCTCAAACAATGTAGTGAGGTTATCAATAACGAAACCAACAGCGCGCTTTGTTTCAAAGATGGTCTTTGCTTTTACGAGAAAATACCGTGCTTTTTTGAAATCCCCGCTAAACATATAAGCAACACCAAGATTATGAAACGATGTCCCGATTTCTATGCTATCCTTATGCTTTGATCTCAGGTTGATGGAACGTTTGAAATAACTGATACCATCCTGGTAATCGCCCATTTTTAACAGTAACGTACCGAGATTAACAAAATTCCTGCAGAGTAATGGTGTCAATTTCAGGAAAGTTGCACTATCAATGCTTTTTTGATACTGTGCTTTTGCCTGTTCCCACTCTCCAAGTGCCTCCTTGAGTATTCCAAGATTCGTATAGGCTCTGCTTTCCTCCTCAATCTTCGAATGCGTCTTGAATATTTCCACAGCCTCGCTAATCATTGACAGAGCATCCTGAAGATTTCCCTGTGACCATCTGATTATTCCGAGTCTATTCTTTGCCAAAGCTTCTTTTACATCATTATGTTGTTGTTGATACATCTTCAGCGCTCTCTTTAGAAAATCATCGGAAAGCTCGTATTCGCCCCGATACCAGAAAATACCAGCTATAATGTAATACCCCTCGGCTTCCTCTTCTTTTAAAGAGTATCGTTTTGATAGCGCAATTGCCTTTTTTACATACACCTCACCTTCATCCATCTTCCCCAATTCTACCAGAGTCTGTGCTATTGCATTTAAGACAGCACACACTCTCCCAGGATCTCTTGCCCTGATAGTGAGTAATTCATCAAGAGCGCTTTTGTATTTCCCCTGTTTATGGTACAGTTCTGCAATAGCAAGCAGTGATGCATTCCGTCTTGTCGGTGACATTTTAATGCAACTTCTGTACAGTTCTATAGCCTTTTCATAACTTCCATTCACGGCATAACTCCGCGCCGCAAGCGGAAGTATGAGAGCATAAAAAGCATCATTCTTAGCAACATTGCCCAGAAGAAAATGTGCGTACATCATAGCATCATTGTAATGTTCCTGCTTTAATGCAGTTTCACATTCGGTCCTGGCAAATCGTCTCGCTTTCTTCTTCTCACCGGCACGTACATAATGAAAAAAACTTTCCTTCACATACCCTTCTTTCTCCAGAATGGAGCCAATCTTCCTGTGGATCATCTTTGTCTCAGTACGCGGGATTGAAGCGTAGAGCACTTCCTGATATACTAACCGGAAGGAGAACCTTCCCTCACCCTTATCATCAACCATACCCTGTTGTATCGGCTTCCTGAGTAATCGAATTAATGATTCACCGTCAATTTGCATAACCTTCGAAATATGTTTGCAATCGAAATCTATCCCTCCAACAGATGCTGTGGTCAATACATCCTTCTCTCTATCGGTTAAATTTTCCAATCTTTCAAACAGAATCGACTTCAGGGGATCAGAAATAATGAGGGCAGCATCTCTTTTTACGATTCTCCATTCTCCATTGTACGTCTCGATAAGGCTGTTTGCCATTGCTGTATTAAGAAGTTGTTTTGTAAAAAGTGGATTCCCCCCCGACTTCCTGAACAACAGCTGCAAGAGCTCTCCGTTTATTTTCTCTCCTCGTAAAATCGTCTTTACATAGTTCTTGTACTGCTTCTTATTGAATCCACCCAAAGAGATAATCCTGAATTGTTTCCTGCTTTTATTTCGCTTTCCGTAGCCCCTTTGCTGCCAGGAACTATCCCGCATCGCCAAAAGAAAGAGAACCGGAACCTTAACACTTTGTTTAAACGGGTTTTCAAAAAGAGGTAAATCCCTGCCTTCCCGATTAACAAAATCATCAATAAAGACAACAAGAAACGTATGCGAGGATGAAATTGGCTGAATGAGCGATGCCAGTGAACGGTGTATTGTGTATTCACCAGCCGCCACGGTTTTCTTCTTAACCTCACCACCCCGGATTTTTACATAATCAAGAAACGCATTACACAGAAAGGTCTTACCCACCCCTTCTTCCCCCGTCACAATGACAGTACCGCTTTTGCCGCAAGCAACACGTTCCAGTTCTTCCCTCAGAAGCAAAAATGCTCTCTCTCTTCCAATAAGTCTTGTGGGTTCATGTAATACATCCTTCTTCTTCTGCTGTTCATCAATCATGCAAAACTGATTTCTTCCGTTTCTTTTCGCGTCATAGAGCCTGCTATCAGCCCTACCAACGAGTTCCTCAACATCCTTTCCGTCAACCGGAAACAGCGCAATGCCGCCACTCAGGGTAATCGAGAGGTCTGGATTGCCCTTGAAGATTACGCTATTAACCGCATGCAGGAGCTTTTTTGAAAAACGGATTGTACTCGTCCTATCATAACCGGGCAAAACAATGACAAATTCATCACCTCCCATTCTGATGACATATCCCTCTTTTACCTGGTTCTTCAAGAATCCAGCCATGTCCATAAGCACCTGATCTCCCCGCTGATGTCCGTTGCAGTCGTTGACAAGTTTGAAATTATCTATATCAAAGAGAATGAGGCTGAATTTCCTGCTTTTTTTAAGCTCCAAAAATAACGAATCAAGAATAGCCCGGGTATAAAGACCGGTAAGTGAATCTTTTACAGCATAAGGTTCTGCTTCACGCATACTATCCACGTCTTTTCTTTGATTTAAATTTCTTTAACCGCTCAAGCGTGTGAATAATTTATGAAAAGATACCGTAATTCGGCGGCTCTTTCGTTATGGTCACATCATGCGGGTGACTTTCTCTCAATCCTGCATTCGTAATCCTGATAAACTCCGCATGTTCATGCAATTCCTTTACCGTACGGGCGCCACAATAGCCCATACCCGATCTTAGACCGCCTGTTAATTGGAAAATTACCTCGCGCAAGATTCCTGAATAAGGAATCCTTCCAACAATACCTTCCGGAATCAATTCCTTCAAACTCTCCTGGAAATACCTTTCCTTGCTGCCCATTTTCATAGCATCAATTGAACCCATACCCCTGTATACCTTGTATCGTCTGCCCTCAAGGATAATTGATTCTCCCGGACTCTCGGCAGTTCCAGCAAGGAGAACACCAAGCATAACAATATCAGCTCCTGCAGCAAGGGCTTTTACAATATCACCTGAGTATTTAATTCCACCATCAGCAATAACCGGAATATTGTGCTTCTTCGCCACTTTTGCTACATCCATTATTGCTGTTATCTGGGGAACGCCAACACCGGTAATTACCCGGGTTGTACATATAGAACCGGGGCCAACCCCCACCTTTATCGCATCCACACCAATTTTAATAACTTCCCGTGCTGCCGCAGCAGTTGCAACATTGCCAACAACAAGTTCGATATCAGAAACATTTTTCCTGATCTTCTTTACCGTTTCTATTACTCCCTTCGAATGCGCATGAGCAGAATCAATAACAATGCAATCCGCTCCCGCAACGAGCAATGTTTTTGCTCTCTGTATTGCGTCTTTAGTTACCCCAATGGCTGCACCAACACATAATCTTCCGAATTTATCAAGGCAAGCATTCGGGAATTCCTCGTTCTTCTTAATATCTCTCATAGTAATCAAGCCCTTCAGGTATCCCCTCTTGTCCACAATCGGCAGTTTCTCAATCTTGCGGTCCTTAAAAATCCTACGGGCTTTTGTAATCGATGTCCCAACGGCTGCGGTTACCAGATTCGTTTTTGTCATTGTTGACTTTACCTTCTTTGACTTATCCTTCTCAAAGACAATATCCCTCATTGTAAGAATACCCAAAAGCTTTCCCTTCGAGTCTACAACAGGAAAACCTGAAATGCAATATTCCTTCATAATCTCCAGCGCGTCGTTTACGGTATTTTCAGGTGAAAGGGTTATTGGTTCTTGAATCATAATGCTCCGGGAGCGCTTTACCTTATCCACTTCCTGTGCCTGCTGCATAATATTCATATTTTTGTGTATAATACCCATTCCCCCTTCCCTTGCAAGTGCAATTGCAAGTTTTGATTCAGTAACGGTATCCATCGCTGCACTGAGAATTGGAATATTCAACTTTATTTTTTTCGTGAAACGGGTTGAAATGTCAACATTTGCAGGGAGAACATCTGACTTCTGTGGAACCAGAAGAACATCCTCAAAGGTAAGAGCTTCTCTAAACTGCATCTTCATATCGACTCCTTATTCAATGTGAAAAAACCACAAAAAACACAAGGCACGTGAACGTTTTCTCTGTGCTTTCTGCGGTTTGAATTGTTTTTCTTGCTACCATATTGATGTATATCAAAAAAGCAACAAAATGTCAATAAAAATTTTATAAATCCCAGGGTGGCGGGTATGAAAACCACTGGTCTGGATACTTTTTCACTACCTGCTCTATTCTCGTTGCCATACACTGCGTTAAGTTCCTAATATTCTCCCTGTTATTTTTACCCCGAATGAATTTTATTGGTTCTTCAACGTATGCATAATAAACTTTTCTTCCCGCTCTGTTTCTTCTCAGGAAAAATGCAGCAAGCAGAGGACGATTCGTTGCAAGTGATAAAAAAGCCGGCCCCTGAGGGAATACTGCCTTTCTTCCAAAAAAGGACACCTCAACCCCTGAACCAGCAATGTCCCTGTCTCCGACAAGACCGACAAAATGACCGGTTTTCAGGTACTTCCTCAACTTGAATCCAATGGATGGATCCTCAAGCGAAACCACCATCGCTCCAAAATGTTCCCGGTATCTCTTGTAGACTCCATAGAATGCATCTCCCGGACCGGCAGATTCTGCCACAGCAACCACGGGAAAACCACAAGCTGCCAGAAAATTTGATCCTACTTCCCAGTTACCTATATGGGCGGTAAAAATTATACCTCCGTGGTATTCCTGCAAAGCTCTTTTGAGATACTCCAGTCCTTCATTTTCCGTGATACTGATGAGTTCACGAGCATCCATATGATACAGACGTACAAAATCAGCAAGGTTATTTGCATAATTTATAAGTGTTCTGCATGCAAGCGTTTTCAAGACGGCTTCGTTCGCTCCCGGTTTTATCACTTTCAAAACACGCAGTATAGCTCTTCGCCTCCCTCTAAGGAGAGCAAAAGCACACAAACCAAACACATTGGCTATTGGTATGCATAATGAACGCGGTATGAACTGGATGAAGAGGGTAAGAATTTTTATCGAAATGACCTTTATTAAATCCAGTATATTTTTGTACCCAAACATCTTTCTATTGGTAAGTTTTCATCACGTCATGATCAGTTTTTTTAGCATAACCAAAAATAAATCCTTTGTCAAGCAAGATTTATCACCTTTTATGATGAAAGAGCAATCAGAAAAATCTTGACTTTTAAGATTTAATATACTATCCTTTTTGCATGAAAGAAACATGGTTCTGGTTTGCGCTTGCATTATTCCTTGCCAGTACTCCACTCTCATGTGAAAATCTCGATTCGTATATTTCAAGAAGGATACGGGAAGACCTCTCATCTCCCTGTATGGATAAGGTTATGACCGGATTCACTGATATTGGTTCACGAAATGTTTCGCTGCCCATTCTTGTAGGCTTATACACACTGGGAAATGAAAAGGTGCAGCAATCAACAAAACTGTCCGCTTTTTCCGTTGGAGGTGCAGCAGCTACATGCGTACTCATTAAACTTATTGTTAACAGGAAAAGGCCATGCGAAGACAGTCGGAGAATAAACTCCTCGTTTCCATCAAGCCATGCCGCAGGAGCATTTGCCTTTACCTATGTAATGAGCAAGCGCCACCCTCAAACAACCATTCCACTGTATCTTACAGCATCAACAATTTCATTCTCGAGGATTTACCTTGGCAGACACTACGTCTCTGATGTTATTATCGGAACCGTACTGGGTATAACAGCAGGATGGCTGGTGATGATGAACAAAGAAACTCTATTGAAGGTACAGCTATAATGGAACCAAGCTGCGAAAAATTTCTGAGAAGTATTGAGGACACTAAGTGGGTTATTCAGAATCTTGATTCGATAAAGAAAAAGTTCAAAGGGAAATTCATTGCTGTCCTTAACCGTAAAGTCATTGCACACCACAAAAATATTGAATCATTGATGTCTGAAGTTGAATCCAAATTCCCCGACGATGTGGAATTCATAACAACTGAGTTTATTGGCTTAAAAGAAATTAAGGTAATCCTATGACTGTTGAGGGCTACATTCATCAGGATGGGGCACCATTTATTGATGTACTTCTGGAAATTCCAAATTTCATAATCAGGAGAAAGGTATCATTCCTCATTGATACGGGTTCGCCCGTAACCATCCTGAGCGAACGGGATGCACGCAAGTTAAAACTCAACTTTAAAAAAATGAAAATTGCCGATGATGCTATAATGGGATTGGGCGGTTTTGCGGAAACGTATGTCCTACAAGACGTAAGACTTCATTTCATCTCTAATGGACACATGATCGACCTTTCTCTTCGTAATCTTTTTGTGAGTAAGGTTGTCACACAAGATGAAGATATAATAAATCAGATCCCCAGCCTTCTCGGAAGGGATGTACTCAGGAATTTTATGTTACTCTTTGACGAAAAACAGGGTACGGTTTCACTCCAAAAAACAGCTCAATAAGGGGAGAAAAATGGATATTAAGGCGATTCGAAACGACTTCAAGATACTCGGAAAAGAAGTAATTTACCTTGATAGTGCAGCAACATCGCTCACACCTGACTGTGTTGTCGATGCAGTCACCATGTATTACAGCGAATACAACGCAAATATTGAGAGAGGAGTCTATTCATTTTCACAAGAAGCATCCAGAAAATATGAAGAAGCTCACGCAAAGGTCGCAGCATTCTTTGACGTTGATGAGAAAGAAATTATCTTCACCAAAAATTGCACCTATGGCATCAATCTCATTGCTAATTCGCTGAAACTGGAAAAAGGAGATACTATCGTCACAACGCTGCTCGAACATCATTCCAATTACCTTCCATGGCTTCGCTTAGGGAACAGGTATGGTGTGGAAGTCAAACGAATTAAACCGACTGTAGATGGATTCTTCAATATGAAAGATTTCGAAGCAGTAATTGATTCACACACAAAAATTGTTGCTGTTACCCATGTATCAAACTGCCTGGGCACCATTGTTCCTGTTCAGGAAATAATTGCACTTGCGCACAAGAAGCATGCACTTGTTCTTATTGATGGCGCTCAATCTGCACCACACTTTTCGATAAATCTCAAAGACCTTGATTGTGATTTCTTCTCATGTTCAGGTCACAAGATGCTTGGTCCTACCGGTACAGGAATTCTCTATATAAAAGATGAATTGCACAAATCCATTGAACCCCTTGAAATCGGCGGCGGTATGATACGAGAAGTCGATGTAGAGCATTATACGCTTGCTCATGGATGGGAGAAATTTGAAGCAGGAACCCCAAATATTGCGGGGGGTGTCGGGTTGGGTGCTGCAGTACACTATTTAAACAAAATTGGGATGAAAAATATTGAGGATTATGAGAGAAAATTAACAAGAAAAATGATCGAAGGTATGAAAACAATCAAGAACCTTGTTATTCTTGGTCCCCAGGATCCAGAGAAAAGAACGGGTGTCGTGCCCTTCAAGATTCCAAACATGACACCACATGAGATTGCGTTTACACTTGACGAAATTGCACATATAGCAATCCGCTCAGGTTTTCACTGCTGCCATCCCCTTCTCACATCCATCCTCAATGAGCCCGACGGGACCGCCCGTGCCTCGCTCTACTTCTACAATACAGAGGAAGAAGTTGATATTTTTCTTGATACCCTCAAGGAAATCATGTAAAAAAGACATACTAAAGGAGGGAGTGTAATAAATGATAAAGAAGATACGATTGAATGGTGAAAATGTTGACCTTTCCATCAAAGCCTTGTGCCACAGGGGCGATTATGGAAATTACAAATTCACCATCGAGAAGAAGATTGTATTTGATATTGAAGCAATGTCCAAAAAGCTCGCAAAAAATTTCCAGCTCGATAAACTCCATAAGCTATTCATGATAATAAAAAATCCTTCTGTTTCGATTTCTATTGCCAGACATGGGAAGATTATGATTGAAAAGGTCACTCCTGATACCCCTGAAAAAGCGCTCGAAATAGCAAAGCAGGTGCTCGAAACAATTCCCGGGTATGAAGGCATAGTGTAGCAATCTTAGAATGAAAAAAGCCTTACCATTTTTGGCAATCCTTATAGTCATTCCACTCATCGTATTCTTTTACACAAAGAGAAAAAAATATCGTACGGTAGAAAAGACGTTCCTCTACTTCGACACATTTGTTCATATCACCTGTCATCCCCCAAAAGAAATAAATATCGACAATCTCTTCACATGCATTGATGATGAACTTGAAAGGATTCACGCTCGCTACGGATATCAAAGCGGAAGCTTCTGCAGGCAAAGATCAATACATCATGATACAATGACCCTTTCGGAGGAGGACAACTTTATTCTTGCGAAAAGCCTGGAATTATCAAGAGTAACGGATGGCGCTTTCGATATTTCTGTGGGATTGCTCGAAAATATCTGGGGTTTCAGGGGAGATAAACCTCATCTTCCGAAAGAAGAGGAGATTCAGTCAGCACTCTTTAGGACAGGATACCAGTATATCCTGCTCGCTGATGATAAAGCTATTCTTGCAAAGACAGGTATGGTTATCGATCTTGGTGGCATATCGAAAGGCTATGCTGTTGACAGAGTCGTTACAATCCTTCGGCAAGAAGGAATCTCGTCCGGTATTGTTGATGCCGGTGGCGATCTCAGGGTTTTTGGGGATAAGCCTGATGGCAGGAAATGGGCAATCGGTATCCGGGATCCTGTAAGAGCAGGCTCAATTGCAAAGACCATATACATCAATGAGGGAGCGGTGGCAACATCAGGAAATTATGAGCGATGCTTTATTCGCGACGGAAAACGATACCATCATATCTTCAACCCCTTAACAGGATATCCCGCAAATGGATGTATCAGTGTAACGATCATAGCAAAGGAAGCACTCGTCGCAGATGCACTTGCAACAGGAATTTTCGTTCTCGGACCAGAAAAGGGAATGAAGCTCATTGAAAACCTTCATGATGTTGAAGGTGTTATCATATATGAAGAAGAGGGAAGAGTTACTATCATATCTTCAAAGGGAGTGGATATGCAATGAAAGAAGCACTTTTTTATGAAACAATAAAGGGGAAAAAAACACGATGTACTCTTTGTATCCATAAGTGTATCTTACGACCGGGGGAAGTAGGATTTTGCCTTGGTAGAAAAAATGTTGGTGGAAAACTGTACGCGGTGAATTATGGCTGGACAACATCCTTGTGCGTTGACCCTATCGAAAAAAAACCCCTGTATCATTTCCATCCAGGAATAGAAATCCTCTCCATTGCTCCCAATGGATGCAACCTGAAATGTCCGTTCTGCCAGAATGCAGAAATATCCCAGAAAGAGATTCGCACCAGTGAAATAACACCACGCGATGTGGTTTCTCTGTGCAAGAAATACGATTCGATAGGCGTTGCCTACACCTACTCAGAACCGCTTATCTGGTACGAATTCCTGCTCGATACAGGGGAATTGGTTAAGAAAGCGGGACTCAAGAATGTACTGGTTACCAACGGCATAATCGAGGAAGAGCCACTCAAACAACTCCTTCCGCTCATTGATGCGCTCAATATTGACCTCAAATCAATACGTGAAACTTTTTACCGGAAGGTAGTGAAAGGCGACCTCTTCACTGTTCAGAGAACAATCACCATGGCACATAAAACAAGCCATGTTGAATTGACAAATCTTCTCATAACAGACCTCAATGATTCGGATGAAGATATTACCGACCTCATCGATTGGGTTTACAATCTTGACCCGACCATCCCCCTGCACTTCTCGCGCTACTTCCCCCACTACAAATTAGATAATCCGCCAACGCCGCAGGAACGATTGGAATTTGCGTACAGGAAGGCAAAAGAGAAACTTGATTACGTATACGTTGGCAACATGCGTATCAAGGACTCAAACAACACCTACTGCCCGAGGTGCAAGAACCTTCTCATTGAGAGAAGCGGTTATCATGGAGCACGGATCTGTGGACTGGACGGCACGAACTGCAACAATTGTGGAAAAAGTATTAACATCATCCTGTAGAAAGAACGACAAACAAAGGAATCAATGTCATTGTATAAAAAACCGCATACAATAAGACTTCGTCCCGCAGACGGTATCCTTATCACTATCTTACTATCCCTTTCTCTAACTGGATTTATTCTGCAAAAATCGAAAACTGATGAAGCACGGTTCTTCATTATTGAAATGGATGGAAAAATCCTATACCGTTTTCCGACCCATAGAGACACCACGATCACCTTATCTGGAAAGACAGGAATAGTAGCGGTAAAAGTTATGGATGGAAAAGTTTGCATCGCAGAATCCAGCTGTCCCCTGAAAATCTGTATAAAAACCGGCTGGATCACAAGCCCTGGGCAAGCTATTATTTGCATACCCAACAAATTGATAGTCAGCATTGAAGGCAAGAAACAAAGGACCGTTGATGCAATTACGCAGTAGAAACACTGCATTAATCTCTATTCTTGCGAGCCTTGCTGTTGTGATCTATGTCATGGAAACATTCATACCGAGACCACTTCCCTGGATGAGATTTGGATTCGGAAATATTATAGTTATTATCGCTCTTTACCTTCTTGGATTTAAATTCGCCTTGCTTGTTGCCCTGATAAAATCATGTGTTGGTGCATTAATCATTGGAAACCTTTTCACGCCTGCCTTTCTTCTGTCCCTCTCAGGAGGATTGCTCAGTGTGAGCGTAATGGGTCTCATATTATCCATCGCTTCGGCTCTCTTTTCTCCTCTGGGTATCTCGCTCTGGGGTGCCCTCACCCATAACATGGTGCAACTCCTCATTGCATCATTTTTTCTCATAAGAAGCAGGGCAGTCCTCAATCTCTTTCCAATCTTCTTGCTGCTCTCGGTAATAACAGGGATCGTAACCGGGGCTATCTCTCTTGCTGTATTGAAGCATCTCTCTTTAAGGAAACACCTTTTTTAGTGAACTGAGTTAGTTTATTGTTCCTTACGCGAGATTATTCTGTATCCCTTTGCTTCTGCAATCGCCCGTTGAATACCCCCGCTTGAGTACAAAAGAACTCCGGAGCCATTGAATGGCTGAATCGTTGTCTTTGCTCCGCCTTCGGTTGCAACTGCGCCCAGTATCCACACATTACCGTCAAAACGCATATCATCTGCAGAATAAACAATTCCTCGTGCAAAAAAATGTCCACTTTGCCTTATCGAACCAGTCACCCAGAGAACACCGGTGAAGTTAACGATTCCTTTGAATTTCAGGTTCCCCTTACACCGGTAAAAACCAATGAAAGAACCACCGTTGATGGTGCCCGGTTCAATATTCTGCCAGGGGTACTGCTGCTCGAGTTCCTCCCAGCTCGAAGTGCTGAGCATTTGATACAGGTTGTAAAAACCAGTACCCGTTGTATCAGCTCGCCTGTCAGGATTTCCTCTTACTATTGATCTGTCATGTAGTTTTATCTGATGACCATGCGCATCAATACCGGGAATGCATCCCGCTTTAGAGCATTGACGGTCCATCTCATCTCTTGTATACGTATCATCCTTTCCCGCATGTGCCTTCCCATCATTGCGGGGAACATGCCAGTATGGATCATTCATAGTATCGGGATCGTCAAAACAGTCAAACCGGTTTTCTCCCGTATCGGTTCCCCATGGGGTCGAAAAAAGGTGATTGTGTCCGCAGAGCACCATCTTGCCCTGCAACTCGATATCTCCATTGCATGAGAGCAGCGATATAACATTCACGGGAACCGGTGTCCGTGCCACCTCAACACACAATGTCCGCTGTACATTGCCAGATACACCCGTTACTTCGATTACCTCTATGGGAAAGAACATTCCTGAGTATTTCCCTGCATCATGCAGTTCTTCACTCCCTGTCTCCCAGTTGTAGTAATAAATTGTTCCCGTATCATTCGGGCTGCATTTATGATGGACGGTGAGTGACCTTTCACTATCCAGGATTTTACTCGAATAGGATAACCGCTTGCGCCCCGGAAGATCCATCTGAACACTTTTCCTATAATACACCGGTGGCTCATCCCGGGGAAGGTTTTTAGTAAACAGTAGATACACAACCCAGTCAGCATTAAAGGGATGATGGGGATCTCCAATGTGAAGCGAATCGAAATAGTGAAGGGATAATCGTCTTATTGCTTCGGCAACTCCTGCCTCGGCATACGCAAGTGCACCAATGCTGTCCATTTTTACATGAACCATCCTGTCCTCGTTCACAGAAAGCATCATGATTGCCGAACCTGCAAGTGTAAAAAGCAGAAGCACAATCAATGCTACAATGAGAGCGGCACCGCTTCTCTCAGATACTACGGGTTTTGAATCGGTTTCTTCTCCGTTTCTTCGTTTTATCACTTTCTCGTCAAGAATGTTTCTAATTCCACCGACCAGGTCTTTTGCGCCTTTTCCCAGGAAACAACAACGCGAATTCTCACCATTCCAGGTATTGGGTCATCGTGAAACACCCAGAATAATCGCGAGTACTTCCCGGGTAGTCCACTACTCGCATCGTACTCAACGCCATCATGGAATGATTTCACCACTTCTACATATCCCAGACCTTCAAATAATTCAAGTTCTTCCTGTAAATACTCAACACCCCGCGCCCTCACATCATTCGATATGAGTGATTTGCGGGATACGCTCATCAGCGTTGCGAGCGTAAGCAAACCAACTGCAATAATAACCACTGAAACCAGAAGTTCCGTTAATGAATATCCTTTTTTCACCATTGTGTTTCCTCAGTCATTTCACTCACTATTATCTGTGCAATTTTTATGCCAGTTCAGTGGGCAGTTCGATCTCGACTATAGTCCCTTTTCTCAAACTTTTTAGTTTCACTTTCCCGTTATGAAGTGAAATAACCTTATACACGATGCTTAATCCAAGACCCGAACCATCGGCTTTTGTTGAAAAAAAGGGAGTGAATACCTGACGCTTGACCCTGGAAGATATTCCCGTGCCCTCATCCTTAAAAATAATTGAGATGGAGTGCTTACGGGGATGAACTATCGAACAAACTGAAAACGCCCCACCATCCGGCATGGATTCATACGCATTCCTGATTATGTTGGAAAAAGCCCTCTCTAAAAGGTGCTTGTCGGCAAAAACGCATGGCGTGTTATTCATCGTAACGGTAACCGTAATCTTTTCCGGAGGATCTCTCGTCAGTTCGCCAATGGTCTGTTGCAATGAAATGGATTCCTTTTCCAGGTGCTGCGGTTTTGCAAAGAAAAGGAACTCATTAACCACATTATTCAAGGCTTGTGCCTCTTCGTGCACCTTCCGAATGTATTCCTGATTATCCTTTTCTTTAAGAGCAAGTCCGGTAAAACCAATTATCGCGCCAAGGGAGTTCTTGAATTCGTGTGCAATACCAGCAGACATTTCACCAAGTGATGCGAGATGCTCTTTCATGGAAATTACTTTTTCCATCCGCTTGACCTTCTGTTTTTCTTTTGCATACATGCCCTTCAACTCTTTTATGGTCTCATTAAAAATCGTCACTATCTCTTCCACACTTTTAACTTCCTTTTTCTTCAGCGTTTTCGCTATTTCCCCCATCCTTCGAAAGGGGCTGAGGACAAAAATAATAAAATATATTCCCAAAATAAAACCGATGCAAGTACCACCAATTCTTATAAAAGTGTTCATTTTCAGGAATCGCAGCAGGTACGGAATCTCTTCTCTTGGCGAAAATAATATTATGGTGAGTGGTTTACCGGTTCCCGAGTATGAGCGGGACCAATATGAAGTAAGGATCACACCGCCTTCGGTGCTAATCGTTATCAGCGGCTCTTCTGATAGTTCTCTGGTAACTCGTATCTTTTCTGAATAGGGAGATGTATCATAGACCATGTTGTTCTCATCATCCAGAATAACTATCCTTTTTAAATTCGGGTTTTCCGTGAGCGCTAACAATCTCCTTTTTGCTTCTTCCTGTGGACGAATTATTATCTTCGAGACTTCTTCCTCGATAATTCCAAATCCCGTTTTCTTTGAGATCATCCACGTATATTCCATTTTCCTTATAAACGAAATTGCAATAATTTCAGTAAATCCAAAAAATACAAGAAGTAACAAAACAAAATAAATGATCTGTTTCTCATACGAAATGCTGAACAGGTCGCGGATAAGTATTTTTTTCGTCTTTCTCATCTCCCTAAAAAATTCAGTTCGTATCGACCTTTCTCTACCGGAGTTTATTCTTTCAGGTACTTCCTGTAAAACCCGATAACAAAAGGATCGGTCTCAAAAACCTTCTTGTTTTTCAGCATCTTTTGGGTATCCGTATCATTCAGTAATGAAAGCGATTTTACCGCTTGTGCCCTCAGGCATCTTTCTTCGCTGTCGAGATAGGGTATCAATACACCCTTAATCTTCAACCGAATATTTCTTTGGATAATGGAATCCTGCTTCTCAGCAATCCTTCCGAGAGCAGCTATTGCATGAAAGAGAACCTTTGTATCGGATTTTTCTATCAAACGATCGAGCAGTGGCTCCACACAACAATCACCTATAGCAACTATGCCATTCTCACTTGCCAGGCGTACCGTAAAGAAAGGGTCCTCAAAGATGGTAATCAATTCCGGTACAGCAGCGCAATCACCTAATCTGCCGAGAGCCCTTGCCGATGTAATTCTCACTCGCTCCTTTGCATCTTTCAGGAATGGAGAAACGGCTGAAGCCGCCTTTTTGTCCTTGATCTCTCCCAGCGAATTGATAATGGTGTGCCGAATGGACCAATTCTTCTTTTCTTCAAGGGCTCTTATGAGCGAATCCACACTGTTTTTTGATTCAGTCTTTCCAAGAAGCCATGCACTGTTTGCCCTTCTGAGTTTGCTCTCATCACACAAGAATTTGAGAAGAAAGGGTTCAATTGAATCAGGATATGCCTTTGCAATTTCTTCGATCGATCTCAACTCAAGTCCTGATTTCGTTTCCATCTTATTGAAGATAATATAGGTAATCGCTTCGGTGCCCATATTCTTAAGTCTTTCCCGGGCATGCCTTACCCGTTTCTTATTATCTCCAACCTCCCACAACGATGCAACCTCAAACACCCTCTCTACCGGGGCATCCTTCTGTAATGTATCTTTCTGAGCAAATTCCTTTTTCTCTGGCTTTTCACCACTCTCGATATCCATCCCAATTCCGAATGCTCCATCAACCCATACTGTTTCATCTTTACCTGACCTTGCTTTTGGATACGTATCTTTCCCTCCAATATCAATAAAGGCGCCAAAACCTCCGAAACCTCTTGCTGTATTTGCGCTTCCCTGTCCAAGCCGTTCACTTACAGCGTAGATATCATTACCTTCGCTGTCTATAAAGATACCGCATGAATTCGTCAATCCTACCCCCTGACCACCACTGACCATATACGAATCGTCCCCTTTTTTATCAATGAGAAAACCAACAGCAAGATCATGTCCTTCTCCCTGGGATGGTCCGAAACGCGAAAAGTAATGGTCATTCCCTTCCTCATCCATCAGCATTCCAATGGAAAGATGGATTCCAGCTCCCTGTGAATATTGACAGGCATTATAATAGTCATTTCCCTTCCTGTCGAGCAGCATTCCAAGTGAATACCAGTAGCTGGTCCCCTGAGCATAAACCTCAGCATTGTAGAAATCATTACCTTCCGTATCGTACAGAAACCCAAGACCGCCTCCAGCATCCGGACGGAACCCCATTCCAAATCCCTGTGCAAATGAGCGATAATCGTTCGGACGGAGTGGATCATGAGCATATCTGCTACCAGCAGCATAAATATCATCCCCCCCCTTATTAATAAGCAAACCGTAGCCAAAAACGGAGCCAAAACCCTGCGTCCAATCAAATGACCTGAAAATATCATCACCATCTTCATCGTAGAGGATTCCCAGTCCAACAAAACCCGCTCCTTCGGTGAAATATCCTCCCTCATAAATATCATTCCCCTGAGTATCTATAAGAATACCGGTACCAAAGAGACCCGCCGCAAGAGAGTTGTGATGCCCACGATACACATCATTTCCCCTTGCATCCACGAGAATGCCACACCCAAAAAGACCGCTCCCGAAATTGCACACCTTCTTTGAATCGTACACATCATTTCCGGAAAGATCGATAACCACTGAAAAAGGATACGAGAGCACTCCGATGCCTGAAGCACATCTACCGGTATAACGGTCATCTCCTCCTAAGTCTATGATAAGCATATAATCGCCATCGTATGTGTTGCTCCCTTTCCCGCCAATAATAATAACTCCCTGTTCGATGGTCGCATTAAAAAGAACTCCCTCCTCCTCACAATTTGATGTTGATAACACCTTCAGTGCTTCTTCAACACCTCTTTGAACGATAATCGAAGCAATAAGCATTGCCCCTCTATCGATCTTTGTGATGAAATGAAGCATGGTATCAGATTCAAGTTCAGTTGTATCGAATTCGATTCCTTTCTCAACATAGAGGATACCCTTCAGACTATCAGCCTCAAGGGTATCCTCACACCAGATCACCGGAGCATGCACCAGTAACTGTTCGAGTTCACTTTCTGAAAGCTTCTCTGTGGATTTCGAAAGAAAGGGTAGAGCCCTTTCAAATGATGAAAGGATTATACTCACCGCTATATTGAGCTCTTCTGTCAGCGCTTCTGAATGAAATATTGTACGTTCTCCAGAAGTAAATTTTGCAGCTGGCTTTTTCGAAATGGGCGCATCTACAAGTCGAGCCATTCGGATCTGGAGCTCTGAGAGAGAAGTGGCATCGATTGAATCGCAAAAATCTCCCTCCCGTTCAATAAATTCAGGCACTTTTAGGGGATTATCCATCAGTTTTTCCACTATATGCAACCGAAAGGTATCATCCGTCACCCATTTCTTATCAAAACCCAGTTCGTCAGGAGACATATGGTAGCCTTCCAATGCTTCGGTAAGATACCTCATCGCTTTCTCGTCACTATGCTGCGCTTGAAGCATGAAAGCACCAAGAATGATGAACATCAAAAAGACGGGTACCATTTTACCTCGTACCATCTCTCCTCCAATCACTTATATCTGCCAATAGCAGCAATCCTCCATACTGAATAAAATAATCTCAATGCTCGACTATATCCTATTTTCCCTGCAGTGTCAATGAAAAACATGAACACAAACAATAACGGGAAATCTGTTGACAATGAAGCATCTATGTGGTAGAATAAGCACCATGGAGGTGATAAAAACACATTCTTCTTTCATTCGTGGCACAAAATATGCAAAGATACATACTTCACCTGTGTTTAGCAAAGTGCGAAAAGTCTCTCAGAATGCGAATTTCATGTCCTATCATATTGGACGAAATTTAACTAAGTCTCTATAAATCAGGCTTTTATAAATTGCTATGCTGATGGCACACTTTATGCCTATTATAAAAGGTAGAATATAAGAGGAGAAACCATATGAAGAGGAAAGGATTTACATTGATCGAGCTCATAGTAGTTGTTGTAGTAATGGGAATAGTTTTCGCTATTGCAATCCCATCCTTCCGTGCAATGAATGAACGGAGAGGACTCCAAAGAGGAAAAGGCATGGTTTTCAATGCGGTGCTCGGTGCAAAGGCACGCGCAGCAGCAGATACGGTTGGCTGGGAGCTTTTATTCGATGGTACAGGTGCAACACATACGATATCATGGTCGCAGGTAGGAGTTGCGCTGGCATCAAAAGTTGATACATTGCCGCGGAGATGCTTCTATGCACAAGCAGGAACATGGACGTTCGTATTCAACAGGGATGGCTCAGCACAGGCTCCTACTGGTGTGGATACGTTTTCTTTAACAAACAGCAGGAATGAGCGGATTCATTTTACCCTTATTCCGCAAATAGGTGAGGTGAGAGCACATGCAAGATAATAAGAAAGGTTTTACCCTTATTGAAGTTATGGTAGCAATAATAATTTTTGCCTTTGGCTTGCTCTCAATGGCGGCTTTTTCTGCTTTCAACTATATGTCGGTGAGAACGAACCAGGCACGTGCCAAATTGCATGTTTTAAACGAATCAGTTATCGACGATCTTCAGCAATGGATGAGGGAACCCTTTTTACTCAATGGTCCAACCCGTTTTGATTTCTTATGGAATGAAGCATTCAATAATAAGATCTCAGCCGGCGATACCCTCAGGACGTATTCAAGTTTTGGAGGCGTCATGAATGCTGTAGTTGTCTATGACACTTTTATTGGCACGAGTCCTTCAACAAGTGATGCAAAAATTTTTGTCCAAATCCTATCAGAGGGTACTTCAGGAGACCGAGTATTTAGAGAAACGGTAGATTTTACTATAGCCAATTATGGAATGGGAGAATAAAATGAAAAGAGGGACAACATTAATCGAAATGCTTGTTGCTATCACCATTTCTGCAATCATTCTCGCTGTCACCGTACAGCAATTTTTAATGCAAAAAGGTCATGTCGAAAGACAGGAGAATCAGATCAAGGTTGACAGGGATACAAGGTTGACTTTGATGTTTATTGGCGAGGAACTGAGGGAGATCGGGCTCGACCCGAAGAAAACCCATGCGTTTGGGATAACGGAAGGTTTTGTTGACACCCTGCGCTATCGCATTGACAGAAATCAGGATGGTGTTGTGGATCCCGCAGATATCGGAGATATCCATCTTAACGGAGATGTGCTTGTTTTCAACAATGACAGCATTCTTTCCGATGTTACGCTTCTGCAGTTTACCTATTTTGACGAGGGGGGCAACACTATCGCTATACCTCCGACAATAAACGAGAGTGATCCCACTGGATTCTTCACCGATACGGTAGCTACTATTAACATTCGACTGGTAACTGAAAAACGCAATCCACGCAATCGTCTTATCGGACACTCGGATCAATTACTGCAAATTGAGAGGAAAAATAGATAACGAAGGAGTAACTATGAAGCAAGGTATTGCCTTAATAACCGTTATTTGGATTCTTGCAATCATGCTCATCCTCATCGGTGTACTTGTTTATCTCACCAGCAGTGATCTTTCCTATACGTTCATCTTTAATAAGAAGCGACTCGCTCTCGGGACAGCAGAATACGGGAAGAACGCGGTAATCTCGAAAATTCCCCAGCATGACCTCCTCGGAGCAATGCTTGTCAATGATTCTCTCTTCTACGGAGGCACTAAGAATGCTGCGTTCCGGCAGAATATCACCCCGAGAAGAGCATACCTGGTTTCCCCTATGCCTTTTCCCAAAGGGACCATGCAATGGGGCACGGGAGGGAGATGGATGAAGATCTTCGATTTCACTCTCGGCGGAAGATGTATTACCGGACGCGGAGATATCGAACGAACCGTAAATATTGGCGCTGCTTACGTAAACCCAATGACCACTGCAGGCAGTGCCGGTCATACGATGTACTAAAGAAAGGAGTTCAAAATGCTTGTACTCATTCTCTCACTTATCTTCTCTGCAACATCAGCAAATGTTGTAGAGAGCCTGATACAGGATGCTTTTGCACCCGTCACTATTCCTCTGGTGATAAGAAGAATACATCTGAATCCACAGGAAGAGGAAATCTACAAGGAGCACATCTACAAGGATGGTGACAGAATACGCATCGATATCGAATACGGTGATGAAACGGTCACCGCTTTTATTTATGATGGCAAAACCGGCTATCGTGATGGTCGAACGATATCACCAGAAGGAAGTATGGAGACATTACTGTTCGGTTGTGCTTGTGGTTATCTGACCGGCATGGAGCGTAAAGAAACCATATGGTATGAAGGACGGGATGTCATTCATGCAACGGGGAGACAGGGAAATGAAGTATATATCGATCTCAAAACCCTTCTTCCCATCAAGTACGAATTGAGGGGTCGAGTGGTGATTTTCGACGAATACAAAAAAGTGGATGGTATTGGTAATATCCCATACTCTATCGTGCAAAGCCGGGATAATGAGGTGATCGCGATAACAAGGATAACTGATACGCATAGGCGCACCAGTTTGCCTTCCAACTTCTTCAGCGTTCCGAAACAGGACGTTGAAAGTTTTGATTAAAGGAGGAGAACATGAAATACATAAGTATCGTATTGTTTGCCGCTCTGTTTATCGTCTTCGCCGCCTCCCCGTTCTTTGGCGATGACCAGGAATTCTTCTCCTACTATGTTACCCCCGATATCTGGATTATCCTGGATACATCGGGCAGCATGACCTGGGATATGGCTAGCTGTCCTACCTATGGAGATGGTTCGGGAACAGAAGCGAATGGGTATCTCGGAAGGGATACAGATGGTGATGGAATTCCTCA